>NZ_JBANBA010000065.1:0-52362 GCF_059803475.1 Bradyrhizobium sp. UFLA05-89
CCTCGACAACCCGTTCGGCACGAGGCTGTCACCCATGTCTTAGGTACGGTCCGTTACCCATGTCTTCGGGCCGGACAGGGAGAAGGTGGTGCCGCAAGAGGGACTCGAACCCCCGACCCCGTCATTACGAATGACGTGCTCTACCAACTGAGCTATTGCGGCGGACCCTTGGGAGATCCTTGGGGGCCGACACGACCCGCGGCCCCAAATACGCGCGCCCCTGATATCGGGCATGGCCGGAATTGGCAAGGACAAGCCGGGCCGAACTTGCCGATCAGCGGCCCCAGCGGGACCAGAACCCCCGCCAACCGCCGGCCTGGGCCTTCGGCGTGCCGATTTGTTCCGTAAATTCGTCGCTGGGGCCCTCGTCATCGATTCCGGGGTCATCGGGTGCGCGGATGATCGGGATGACGGCGGGAATCGGCGAAGACACCGGCTTGCCGAGGTCGGCCCGGGCGCGGAACATGGGTGTGGCCGCAATGGTGGCTGATTCGGCGGGCCCCTCGGCCGGTTTGGCCAGCTCAGTGGTCTCCGTGGCCGGCTCTGACGCGTCGGACACTTTCGCTTCGGACATTTTGACGTCGACCGTCTTGGCTTCTGTCTTTGCCTCCGGCGCCTTGATCTCGGAAGGCTTGGCTTCCGAAATCTTGGCCTCCGAAGGCTTGATCTCCAAAGGCTTGGGTGCGGGCGGCAGGTTGTCCTGCGCGGCTGGCGCAGGCGCCGGCTGGATCGGTTCTAGCGCCTCGCTACTCACGGTAATCCGCTTCGGCGGCGGGGCAGCCAGCATGGCCTCCTCGAACGGGGAGGCCTCGATCGTCGTGCCCTTGTCCGAGGGCAGGCTCGCCACCGGCGTCTGCCATTGGAAGGCGTCGAGCCGGCCGGTAACCGGCGAAACCGGACGCCAGCGGTTGCTGACATAGCCGTCGGCCGTCCAGGCCGGGTCGTGACGCGCGCGCACCGCGCGCAAGGTCCAGGCCCGCGCGCGGCCGCTGTCGCCATGTTCGGCGCGCTCGATCTCCGCCATCAGCAGCGCAACCCGCTGGGTCGGATCGTTGACCAGCGGTGCCAGCGCCTCGCGCGCGCGGGCGAATTCGGATGCATCGATCGCGGCGCGCGCGAGCGCGAGCTGGCCCTCGACATGACCGGGCGTCTTGGCCGCCAGCGTCTCGATCCTCTGCAGGCGCTGCCGCGCGGAATCGCCGAGCTTCACATGCGCATAGGCGTCCGCAAGATCGGGATGCGGATGGGAGAGCCAGGCAGCTTCCACCAGCTTCATGGCGCGACGCACCTGATGCGCCTCGCTCTCGAATTTCGCCGCGAGGGCTGCAGCCGGCACCAGCGTCGGTGCGAGTTTCACCGCTTCCATCACGCTCTCGCGCGCCACGTCGCGGTCCATGGTCTCGAGCTCCAGCGCGCGCGCGGTGAGCAGGACACCGCGCTGCCGGCGCCAGGTCTTCTTGTCGATCAGGCCCGCGGAGAGATTTGAATCGAGGATCGCAAGCGCGCCGCTCCAGTCGCTGCGCGCGCAGCGGAAACCGAGCACCGCCTGCGAGGCCCAGGTCGAGGACGGCGACAACTTGATTGCCTCCTCCGCGATCATCACTGCGGAAACGGCGTCATCGGCGCGCTGCGCCTCGATGAACAGGCCGCGCAGGCCGAGGAGCCGCGTGTCGGGTCGTTCGGCCATGGCGCGGAAAGCTCGCTGCGCCTCGTCGCGATTGCCGTCGAGCTGCGCCGACTGCGCATGCAGCAGCAGCGCCAAAGGATCGTCCGGCGCATGCCGCCGCGCGGCTTCCGCATGGCGGCGCGCACGCGCGCTGTCGCCATGGCCGATCGCCAGCAGGCCATGGGTGATGGCGTGGCGGCCACGCGCATGGCGCTTCTCGTGGCGACGGCGACGCATCCGCGCCGGCGTTCGCCAGATCCCGCTCAAAATGCTCCAGGCGAATATGGCAGCCACCGCAACAAGGCCGAGCCCGAACGCGAACACCGGCACCGTCGTCGTGGCGCGTAAGTTGCCCCAGGTCAGGATGACATCGCCAGTCTGATCGGCAACCCAGGCCGCGCCGGCCGCGGCAAGTGCGATGAGGATGAGGAACGATACGACGCGAAGCATGGTGATCCCTTCAGGCGCGGCCTATTGCGCGGGTTTGGCGAGATCCGCCATGGCATCGTCGGCGAATTTGCGGGACGCGGCGAGCGCGGCATCGCGCGCATCGGTCTTGTCGAGCCAGGCTTTCGCAGCTTCGCGATCGGCTTCCGGCAAGCCCTTCAACTCGCGCCGCGCCGTGTCGAAATCGTTGCGCAGCGCCGCCGCGGTCACCCGCCCGACGATCGCGCCGCGATCATTGCCGCCACTGTCGGTGCGCTCGATGCGAACGAGTTTTGAGGCGCCCGCCTGAAGGTGTTCGATAATGCCGCCGCTGGGCTGCGCCTCCGCCGGTGGCGACAGTTTTGGCACGATGTTGAGGAGCTCGCGGCTCAGCGAGACCGGAGACGGAATGCCTGCGGATGCGAACGTCTCGAGCGGCTTCAACGCCTGGGGATCAGGCGCAAAGGATTTCGCTGCCGCAAGCTGCGCTGCATAGCCATCGCCGTGACGAACGGCCACGTCGAGCAGCGCCGCCGCAACGACGCGACGCATTGCCTTGTCGTCGGTCGACTTTGCATCGGCGATCTTCTCGCCCTGCTGTGCGAGCTCGGCACGCTCGGCCTTGATGGTGCGCTCGAGCTGCGCGATGCGATCGTTGATATCCGACAAATCCGGCGCGGCAGCCGCGTCGCGCGGCGCCGACTTCACGTCGTTCAGTGCACTGCCGAGCTTGTCCGATTGCGTGCGCAGGCTCGCGATGTCGCTGCGCAGGGTGGTGACGGATTTGTCCAGCGCGTCAAGCCGCGCCGCTGCGGCCGGGTCTGCCGCAGGTGCCGCTGATTTGTTGACCTTGGTCTCGACAACGGCGAGGCGTCCGCTCAGTGCATCGACCGTCGCAGTCGTAACCTGCGGCGCTGATGGAGCCTGCACAGGTTCTTGGCCGACTTGGGGCCAGCCCAGCATCCACCCGACAGCGATCACCAGTGCGGCTGCGACCGCGCCCGACAGCGGCGCGATGACCCAGGGGGACACCGGCTTGGACGTCGGAGGGAGCTCGGCCCGGGCCTCGGCGCGTTCCGGCTCGTCTTCTGGCCTGGCTGCTTGGGGCTTGGTTGCCTCGGCCGCGACGGATTCGGCTTTCACCGCATCGACCTCGGCCGGCTCCGGCTGCGCCTCGTCGGGCGCCTGCTGGGGCTGGGTGGACACCTCGGTCGCCTCGAGATCGATGGTGGGCGGAGTGCGCTTGGCACGACCTGACTCGGGGGCCAATCCTGCGTCTTCAGGCTTGTCTTCGGCCATCGTGACGTTTCCCTCACAATTGCAAGCAACGTACTCGGACCGGACCCCTTTCGCGAAGGATTCGGCCCGTTCTCTTACGCCAAACGGGTGCGCAAAGCACGCGCCAAGGTCTCAATTAAGGCATTTTCGTCCGGCGAGGCCGCGACCGCAACCTGCGTCGCGCCGGCCTCACGGAGCACGCCGGCGATGCTCTCGGACAGGCAGCACTGCGGAATCGACAGCGCGGAGATTTCGACGCCCTCGTCGCGCGCCGCATCCAAAAAGGCGCGCGCGCTGCGCCGCGAATAGTGCAAGACGGCCCGGATGCCATGGGCAGCAAAACCTTCGCAGACCTCGCGCGGCAGATGCTTGACCGGCACCATGCGATAGATGGTTTGCGTGACCACGTTGAATCCTTCCGCACCGAGCTCGGCCGAAAGATCGCGCGACAGATCAGCCCCCGCGAGATAGAGCAGCGCGCCCTTTTTCTTCACGACCTTGTCGCGCGCGCTTTGCAGCACCTTGTCCCTTAACACCGCCGCATCGCCGCCGGCGACGATGACCTCGGTAAAGCCGGCCTCGCGCGCGGCGCTCGCGGTGTGCTCGCCGACCGCGAACAGCGGCAGTTGTGACAGACGAAGCTCGCGCAATTGCGGCGCGATGGCGCGGATCGCGTTCGCCGAGGTGACGATGATGCCGCCATAGCTTGCCTCGCTTTCGTCGCGAAACGCTACCGGCTCGAACTTGAGCGCCGGCGCCAGCAGCACCACATAGCCCAGGGCACGCAAGTCTGCCGCGGTGGCCTCATTGTCGGGATGCGGCCGTGTGACAAGAATGGCCATGATCTCTATTCTCCGGCGCACCGCGACCCGGTGTTCCAGAAGCCCTCAAGGCGCGATTGCCTTTGACGACCTCGGAATGCTACCGGACGTACCAGAACTCTGCTTTGCGGAAGAGCGCAAGGGCGCAAATTGGATAACAATTCGCCAATGCTGGTATTGGGCATCGAAACCACCTGCGACGAAACCGCCGCTGCTGTGATCGCGCGCGCGGGCGACGGCGACGGCAGGATTCTCTCGAACATCGTGCGCTCGCAGATCGAGGAGCACGCCCGCTTCGGCGGCGTGGTGCCGGAGATCGCTGCGCGCGCCCATGTCGACCTTCTCGACGGTATCATTGACCGCGCGATGAAAGAGGCCGGCGTCGGCTTCGCAGAGTTGTCGGGTGTCGCGGCCGCTGCCGGACCGGGATTGATCGGCGGCGTGATCGTCGGGCTCACCACCGCGAAGGCGATCGCGATGGTGCACGACACCCCCCTCGTCGCGGTGAACCATCTCGAGGCGCATGCGCTGACGCCACGGCTGACCGATCACCTCGAATTCCCCTATTGCCTGTTCCTGGCTTCGGGCGGCCACACCCAGATCGTCGCCGTGGTCGGCGTCGGACAATATATTCGGCTCGGCACCACCGTCGACGATGCGATCGGCGAAGCCTTCGACAAGGTCGCGAAGATGCTCGGGCTGCCTTATCCCGGCGGACCGCAGGTCGAGCGCGCCGCGGCAGACGGCGATGCAGCGCGATTCGCGTTTCCGCGGCCGATGCAGGGACGGCGCGATGCCAATTTCTCGCTGTCGGGACTAAAGACGGCGGTGCGCAACGAAGCGAGCCGGATCACGCCGCTCGAGCCACAGGACATCAGCGATCTCTGCGCGAGTTTTCAGGCCGCGGTGCTGGACTCGACCGCCGACCGCCTGAGCATGGGCCTCAGGCTGTTCCGCGAGCAGTTCGGCGCACCGCAGGCGCTCGTCGCGGCCGGCGGAGTTGCGGCCAATCAGGCGATCCGCGGCGCGTTGCAGAACGTTGCGGATGCGGCCGGGACGCGACTGATCATGCCGCCGCCCGCGCTCTGCACGGACAACGGCGCAATGATCGCCTGGGCCGGCGCCGAGCGTCTCGCGCTCGGCCTCACCGACACGATGGATGCCCAGCCCCGCGCGCGGTGGCTGCTCGATGCCAACGCGACGGCGCCCAAAGGCTACGCCAACACGCGCGCAGGATTTTAGCGATGACATCCTTTCAGTCCGTCTCGGTGATCGGTGCGGGCGCCTGGGGCACGGCGCTGGCGACGGTCGCCGCACGGGCGGGAAGAACAGTGACGCTGCGCGCCCGCAACGCCGAGCACGCAGGCCGGATTGCCTCGTCGCGAGAAAATCCGCGGCTGCCCGGCGTAAAATTGTCGCCCGACATCGTGGTGACGAGCGAGCTGGCGCTCGCGGCGCGCGCAGATATCCTGCTGATCGTGACGCCCGCGCAGCACCTGCGCGGCGCGATCAACACGCTGGCGCCGCATTTGACCAAGCCAACTCCGGTGGTCGCCTGCGCCAAGGGCATCGAGCACGGCACCCATAAATTCATGACCGACGTGATCGCGGAAGCCGCACCGATGGCGCAGCCTGCGATCCTGTCGGGGCCGAGCTTCGCCGACGACGTCGCGCGCGGCCTGCCGACGGCGGTGACGCTGGCTGCAAAAGACGAGCAGCTCGCCAGCGCGCTGGTGCAGGCGCTGGGCTCGCCGACATTCCGGCCCTATCACTCGACCGATGTGCGCGGCGTCGAAATCGGCGGCGCGGCCAAGAACGTGCTGGCGATCGCCGTCGGCATTGCCGTTGGCCGCAAGCTCGGCGCTTCCGCGCAGGCCGCGTTGACCACACGCGGCTTTGCCGAGCTCGCCCGCTTCGGCCGTGCACTCGGCGCGCGTAGCGAGACGCTTGCAGGGCTGTCCGGCCTTGGCGACCTGATTCTGACCTGTTCGAGCCCGCAATCGCGCAACTTCGCGCTCGGGCTTGCACTCGGGCGCGGCGAGACGGCGCCAGCCGGCAAGCTCGCCGAAGGCGAATTCACCGCACCCGTGCTGATCGAGCTCGCATCTTTGCAAAACATCGAGATGCCGGTATCAGAAGCCGTCGCAGCGATCCTGAGCGGCAAGAGCACGATCGACGCCGCAATATCCGGACTTTTGACGCGCCCCTTCAAGGCAGAGGAATGATTTCCGACGTCATGCCCGCGCTTGTCGCGGGCATCCACGTCTTGATATTGAGTACGTGGCAAAGACGTCGATGGCCGGGACAAGCCCGGCCATGACGAACGGATGGGACACGTTATGAATTACTGGCTGGTGAAATCCGAACCGTCCGTCTGGTCGTGGGACCAGCAGGTCGCCAAGGGCACCAAGGGCGAAGCCTGGACCGGCGTACGCAACTTCACCGCGCGGCAGAATCTCGTGAGCATGAAGAAGGGCGACAAGGCGTTCTTCTATCATTCCAACGAGGGCAAGGAGATCGTCGGCATCGCGGAAATCATCAAGGAGGCCTATCCTGATCCGACCGACAAGACCGGCAAGTTCGTCTGCGTCGACATCAAGGCCGACAAGCCATTGAAGACGCCGGTGACGATGGCTGCCGTCAAGGCCGACAAGAAGCTCGCCGACATGGCGCTGGTGAAATACTCGCGCCTCTCCGTGCAGCCGGTGACGGCGGACGAATGGAAGCTCGTCTGCAAGATGGGCGGGCTGTAGTTACTGCCGTAGTCCGAATCGTAGGGTGGGCAAAGCGAAGCGTGCCCACCTCTTCTTTCGCAAGCATTGAGAGCAAGCATTGAGAGATGGTGGGCACGGCGCGCGAAGCGCGCGCCTTTGCCCACCGGCAGCCAACTATTCCATCAACCGTCCGGCAGCGCGAACACTTCGCATGGCTCTACGATCCCACGCAGCGGATGCATTCCAAGCGGCAGCAATGGCGTGTCGGTCTCGGCGGCGAGCGCACCCGACACCAGAACCGTCTTGCCGAGCGGCTTGCACAATCCCTCGAGCCGGCTGACCAAATTGACGGCCGAACCGATCGCGGTGAAATCCAGCCGATTGGCTGCGCCGATATTGCCCCACAGCATCTCGCCGAGATGAAGCGCGGCGCCGAACGACAGCGACGGCAATCCCTGGCGGCGCCGTTCGTCATCGAGGTGCATCATGCCGGCGCGCGCCGCGGTCGCCGCGCGCAAGGCGGCGCCGCAAGCCTCGCGCGGTGATGCGCCCACAACCGGAAAAATCGCCAGCACTCCATCGCCGATGAATTTCAGCACCTCGCCGCCAAAGGCGTGCACCGCGCCCGCGATGCGATCGAACCAGGCATCGAGCGCTGAAATGACGGCGGCCGGCGGGTTGCCTTCGGACAAGGCCGTGAAATCGCGCAGGTCGGCATAGAGCAGTGCAGCCTGGATGGTTTCGCCGAGATCGCGGCGCAGCGGCGCCGCCAGCACGCGCTCGGCGCTGCGCCGGCCGAGATAGGCTTCGAGCGCTGCCGCCAACGTGGCACGCGCGGCGAGCACGGCGAGCGGTGCGGCGGCGAAGCGCGCGGCTTGCTGGAGATCGTCGATCTCGCGCGGCGTGAACGGACGCGGCCCGATCCAGCCGAGCAACGGCCCGTCCGGACGCGGCCCGATTACGTCCTCGTGGACGATGCCGGTGGCTGTTGCACTCAGCCAGCGCCGGCCGGCATCGTTGCGTGGCGCGAGCGCGGCAGCCCCCGGCGCAAAACCGAGAGCTTCGACGACCTCGCCACTGTCGGCGCGCCACAGCCAGGTTCGCTGTGCGATCAGGGGATGCGGGACGTCCAGGGTCAGGCTGCCCGCGACGAGCGGCAATCCATCCGCAACCAGATGCCTGCCGAGATCCGCGAGCAAGCGGTCGGCGCCCGTGGTCTCAGCGGCGGCATCGACGAGCCAGGCGAGCGTCGAGGACAACTGCATGGCGCGATCATGCGGTCTGCGCGCCTTTTTTGTCACGACCTATCCTCGATGGCGGGCCTTGAAGAGGCACCGTAGCGGCGCCATCTGCCTAATGCAGCCAGGGAACCGACGCCGATGACTGAGCCCTTCATAGTCCGCCGCGAGACCCATATCCCCGCCCCGCGTGCCACTGTCTTCGCTTACCTCGCCGACCCCGACAAAATCGTGAACTGGATGGGCTCGGAGGCGACGTTCGAGACGCAGCCTGGCGGGCTTTACCTGCTGAAGGGTATTGGCCAGCGCGGCGGCGTCGCCCGCGGCGCGTTTCGCGAGGTCGTGCCGGTGCATCGGCTCGCCTACACGTTCGGTTGGGAAGGCGGTCAGGAAGTGCCACCCGGCTCGAGCCTGATCGAGATTGACCTGATCGAACGCGATGGCGGCACGCTGCTCCGCATGACGCATAGCGGCCTGCCGACCGCAGAACAATGCGACGCCCATAGCAAGGGCTGGGCGCATTATCTGCGCCGGTTGAGCCTCGTGGCCGGAGGCCGAGATCCCGGACCCGACGTGATGAAGCCTGAGAGCAAGATGTAGCCGGCGTTACTCGGTGGAATTCGGTAGGCATTCGTAGGGTGGGCAGAGCGAAGCGTGCCCACCACTTTTTTTTCTTTCGCAATCGCGGAGAGATGGTGGGCACAGCGCTTCGCGCCTTTCCCCACCCGGGGCAAATTGGTTATACCGCAGCCGTCGCCACCACCTGCGCCAGAAGCTGCTCGCGCCTCGCCTGTGAGCGCTGACCCTTCATCGTCGCGGCAAAACGCTCGAGGATGCCGTCCTCGAACGCGGTGACGATGGTGTCGTGGACGTAGCTCCTGCGGCAGATCGCCGGCGTGTTGGAGAGCTGGTCGGCAGCGGCACGGATCGCATCCAGCACCTGACGCTTGCGGCCGCGCTGGCTGGTCGCCGGCGTGATCCGCGACAGCGATTCCACGACGACGGCCGAGGCCATCAGCGTACGAAAATCCTTCAGCGAAATCTTGATGCCGGCGATCTCGCGCAGGAACGCGTTGACCTGCGTGGTATTCACGGCGCGCACGGTGCCGGAGGCATCGCGATACTGGAACATGCGCTTGCCCGGCACGCCGCGCAGAATGCCGATGGCACGGACCAGCTTGGCCGCGTCGCATTCCTTCCGCACCGCCTTGCCGCCCTTGGCCTTGAAGGTCAGCACGAAGCAGTCGTCTTCCAGCGTGACGTTGGACTTCAGCAGCGTGGTGGCGCCGCGGGTGCCGTTGAGGCGGGCATAGGATTCATTGCCGGGACGGATCGCGGTGCGGGCGATCAGTTCGATCACCGCCGAGAGCGCGAACTCGCGCGTCGGCTCCTCGCCCGACAGGAACATCGAGACCTTGCGCCGTATCTTCGGCAGCGCGCCGACGAGCTTTTCCAGGCGATGCGCCTTGCGCTGCTCGCGGACCTTTTCCCAGTCGGCGTGATAGCGATATTGCAGCCGCCCTGCGGCATCGCGACCCACCGCCTGGAGATGCGAGCTCGGATCGGCCGAGTAACGCACCTCGCGATAGGCCGGCGGCACCGCCATGGCATGGAGCCGGCGGATGGTGCGAGCGTCGCGGATATGGGCGCCGTTGGGGCGGACGAAGGAATAGCCCTTGCCGCGCTTGATGCGGCGGATGGTCAGCTCATTCTGGTCGCCGAGCCGCAGGCCCAATTCCTTGGCCAGCGCCTCGACCGAGGTCGCAGCTGCCGTGTCGAAGGTCTTCTTCGGGCTGGGACGCCTGAAACCAGTCGGTTTCGGCCATTGTCCGAGGGCTTTGGCGAGCGCAATAGCGGCGGGATCGGCTGAAGCGGGCCGCATTGTCCCGAAATTCTGCTGATCCATCATAGTCTTACGCCTTAGCTCCGCCTGTTATCGAACAATGCTGTTGTTTTGATTTTTGTTCCCAGCGGGTCTCGTTGGACCCCGGTCAGGCCATTTAGGAGGTTCCGAACGGCATTGCGAGTCCCGAATCAGTGACGATTGGTTTCTAAATACCTCCAACCCGTGCATGGAGGGTCTGCGTCGCCGCTTCCGCGAGGTTCGGTAAAGAGCGGAGGAGCCCTCACCCCGGTTGTTTCAGATTTGCGACAGGCACACTCACCGACTTGATCCTGCGCATGGTCGGATGCCCGCCGAAGGTCCAGCTTGTCCTCCTTGTCGGGCGCGGTAAGCCCGACGCATAATCATTCAAATGATGTCGGCGTGGCGTTGAGCTTGCCGCTTGGTGGAGGAAAACATGTCCGAGAAGATCTACGACGTGCCGGCAGAGTGGGCGAAGCGCGCCTGGGTCGACCAGGCCAAGTACAAGGACATGTACGCCCGCTCGATCTCGGACCCGAACGCGTTCTGGGCCGAGCAGGCCAAGCGCATCGACTGGATGAAGGCTCCGACCAGGATCGAGAACGTCTCCTTCGCGCCCGGCAACGTCTCCATCAAGTGGTTCGAGGACGGCGTCCTCAACGTCGCCTGGAACTGCATCGACCGGCACCTCGCCAAGCGCGCCAACCAGACCGCGATCATCTGGGAGGGCGACGATCCCTCGCAGTCGAAGCACATCACCTACAAGGAGCTGCACGACGAGGTCTGCCGGATGGCCAACATCCTGCGCACCCGCAACGTCAAGAAGGGCGACCGCGTCACCATCTACCTGCCGATGATCCCCGAGGCCGCCTATGCGATGCTGGCCTGCGCGCGGATCGGCGCGATCCACTCGGTGGTGTTCGCCGGCTTCTCGCCCGACAGCCTCGCCCAGCGCATCAACGACTGCAAATCCAAGGTGATCATCACCGCCGACGAGGGCCTGCGCGGCGGCAGGAAGGTGCCGCTGAAGGCCAATGTCGATGCGGCGCTCGCCAAGACCGAAGGCGTCGACTGGGTCATCGTGGTCAAGCGCACCGGCGGCAAAGTCGAGATGTCCCCGTCGCGTGACCTCTGGTACGACGACGCGGCCAGGATGGTGACGACGGAGTGCCCGGCCGAGCACATGCACGCCGAGGATCCGCTGTTCATCCTCTACACCTCGGGCTCGACCGGAACGCCGAAGGGCGTGCTGCACACCTCGGGCGGCTATCTCGTCTACGCCGCGATGACGCATCAATACGTGTTCGACTATCACGACGGCGACGTCTACTGGTGCACGGCGGACGTCGGCTGGGTCACCGGCCACAGCTACATTCTCTACGGGCCGCTGTGCAACGGCGCGACCACGCTGATGTTCGAGGGCGTGCCGAACTACCCCGATAATTCCAGGTTCTGGAACGTCATCGACAAGCACAAGGTCAACATCTTCTACACCGCGCCGACCGCGATCCGCGCCCTGATGCAGGGCGGCGACGAGCCGGTGACGAAGACCTCGCGCGCCTCGCTGCGCCTGCTCGGCTCGGTCGGCGAGCCCATCAATCCGGAAGCCTGGGAGTGGTACCACCGCGTCGTCGGCGACGACCGCTGCCCGATCGTCGACACCTGGTGGCAGACCGAGACCGGCGGCATCCTGATCACGCCGCTGCCGGGCGCCACCAAGCTCAAGCCCGGCTCGGCGACGCTGCCGTTCTTCGGCGTGGTGCCGGAGATCGTCGATGCCGACGGCAAGGTGCTGGACGGCGAGACGTCGGGCAATCTCTGCCTCACCCGCTCCTGGCCCGGCATGATGCGCACGGTCTATGGCGACCACGCCCGGTTCGAGCAGACCTATTTCTCGACCTACAAGGGCAAGTATTTTACCGGCGATGGCTGCCGGCGCGATGCCGACGGCTATTACTGGATCACCGGCCGCGTCGATGACGTCATCAACGTCTCCGGCCATCGCATGGGCACCGCCGAGGTCGAGAGCGCGCTGGTCGCGCATGAGAAGGTGTCGGAGGCCGCCGTGGTCGGCTTCCCGCACGACATCAAGGGCCAGGGCATCTACGCCTACGTCACCCTGATGGCCGGCGTCGAGCCGAGCGAGGATCTGCGCAAGGAGCTCGTGACCTGGGTGCGCAAGGAGATCGGCCCGATCGCCTCGCCCGACCAGATCCAGTTCGCACCCGGCCTGCCCAAGACGCGCTCCGGCAAGATCATGCGCCGCATCCTGCGCAAGATCGCCGAGGACGAGCCGGGCAGTCTCGGCGATACCTCGACGCTCGCCGATCCCGCCGTGGTCGACGATCTCGTCAAGAATCGCCAGAACAAGAAACAGACCTCGGCGTAAGAACGCTCTCGTGCCCCGGACGTAGCGCAGCACTTCCCTGGCGATGCGAAGCATCGTCCAGTTCGGCGGTGCGCTGCGGAGCCGGGGCCCATGCCGCAGACAAGTTTCTGGGTCCCGGCTCAGCGCAGCAGCGCCGAGGCGCTGCAGCGCATCCGGGACACGAGACTGTCCCTCGCTTCAACAGCATTTCCCGTTGGCAAACCACCCTCACGCACTTGTCAGGGCGTGAGCGAACGCGCCTGTATCTTTCCCGCGAAGTGTTGTTTTCCGGTCATTTACTTTAATTCGAACTTTTCCTTTGTTCCCCTGCCGGCTGGGCCCAAGGCGCGGCGCGTGGAAACCATCCGGTTAACACGCGCGGTTAAGAATGCGTGGGCGAGCGGGCAATTGCCGGGTTTTGCGTCAATTTGGACGGCCCGTTCGGGGCAACGGATAAGGAAGCAAGTAATGTCGATGAGGATTGCGGTGGCATTGGCCGCCACCATCGGGGCAGGGATCTTGATGTCGACGGCGGCCGAGGCGCGGCCGGAAATGGTGGGGCTGCACGGAGCCGATTATTCGCCGGGCACCATCGTGGTCAGGACCAACGAGCGCCGGCTCTATCTCATCCTCGATGGCGAACACGCGATGCGCTACCCCGTGGGCGTCGGCAAGTCCGGCAAGCAGTGGGCCGGCACCACGCGCATCGACGGCAAATATCGCAACCCGGCCTGGTCGCCGCCCGCCGAGGTGAAGCGTGACAAGCCGAACATGCCCGACGTGATTCCTGGCGGCTCGCCGCGCAACCCGATGGGCGTTGCGGCGATGACGCTGGCCGGCGGCGAATATGCCATCCACGGCACCAACGTGCCTGGCTCGGTCGGCGGCTTCGTCTCCTATGGCTGCATCCGCATGCTCAACGACGACATCACCGACCTCTATAGCCGCGTCCCCGTCGGCACCACGGTGGTCGTCACGCGCTGAGAACGAAGGGCCTCAGGACGAAAAGCCGCGTTCTGACGCGGCTTTCTTATTGCCAGAAGCGCCAGCTGCGCGCGCACCAGCCTTCGCGATGGCCGCCATTATAGCTGCGGGCATAACCGCCCGCGAGCAGCGCAGCCGAGACGTTGGCCGTGCGCGTGGTGGCAACATCGGCGAGAATGCGCCCGTATTTCTCTGGGCCGAGATTGTAGATCACAACGCCGCCCTGGCCGAGCAGCTTGCGTAGCGCATCGGTGGCAGCTTCGGCCTTGTCCAGCTCTTCCCGACAGGACGCCCTCATTTCAGGCGCATCGATGCCGCGCAAGCGGACCCGCCCGACGAGATCGCGCCCGTTGCGCTGATGCACACGCGCGAGAAACGTGTCGCCGTCGATGGTGCGGATGACGTCGACCGACTGGCGAATGTCGGGATCGCCTGCCTGCTGCAGGATGATCTCGGCGTCCTGCGCTCGTTCGTCACCGCCATGCCGCGCGGACCAGTTGGTCCCGTGCCGGAAGGTGAGCACGACCGCGGTGACGACAACAACCACGAACATCCACGGCAGCAGCCCCGCGAAGCGACGGCCAAACGGCGTGCCACTGAACGAGGGCCGATACGAATTGATTCGGTCGCGGGGAGACATCGGCCAACGCTAGGGCTGAGTCGGGCGAGCCGGCAAGAGACGCCCCGTCTCAGAAATCCGATGCGATGCCCTTGCGCTCCCAGTCGCCATAGCGCGTCGGCTCGGGACCCTTCGGCCCCTGCAGCTCTTTTGGTGCGGCTTCGGCATTGGCAACAGCCGCCCGCCGGCGCGCCTCGGCTTCCGCCAGCGCGCGCTGAGCGGCCGGCGTCTGCGCCTTGCGCTGAGGAGGACTGGACGGAGTGTCGTTCATCTCTGGCTTCCTAGCCCAGGCGCGCCCCTCGCGCGATCGGAAAAAACGCCGCGCATAGGGGTGGAGATCGTCATGCAGGGCTGAAAAAACCAGAGCCGATTCTTACATTTGGCATATTCGCATGCCACAGATGCGCTTCTTCAGGCATGCGCCCTCACGGCGGAACTGCCGCTCGCTCAGAACCTTACCTCCGCATGCCATCTCAACGTTTTGCTCCACCCACCGAAGTGCCTGGTCTGGCGGCACGGCGGATCGCCGCAGATATCGTCGATGGTGTCCTGCATAAGCACCGCACACTTGATGATCAGCTCGACGGTGGCGGCGCCCATCCCGGACTGAAGACGCTCGCCGATCGCGATCGCGCGCTGATGCGGCGCATGGTGGCGACCGTGCTGCGTCGGCTCGGCACGCTGGGCCACGTGCTGTCGCGCCTGCTCGACAAGGGCATCCCTGGCGAGGCGCCGCGCGCGCAAAGCGCGCTCCTGATTGGCGCTGCGCAAATTCTCTGGATGGATGTTCCCGATCACGCGGCGGTCGATCTCTCGGTCCGCCTGGTGCAATCCGACCGCCGCGCAGCGCGCTATGCCGGCCTCGTCAACGCCGTGCTGCGCCGCTGCGCACGCGAGGGCAAGGCGCTGGTGGAGGAAGTCGCAACGCAATCGCTCGACCTGCCACCCTGGCTGCTCGCGCGCTGGAGCGCGCATTATGGCGAGACCACCGCGCGCGAGATGGCGCTCGCGCTCGGCCATGAGCCCTCACTCGATCTGACCGTGAAGTCGGATGCCGCACAGTGGGCGAGTCGCCTGCACGGAGAGGTGCTGCCGACCGGAACCGTGCGCACGCTGCTGCACGGCTCGGTGACCATGCTGCCAGGCTTCAGCGAAGGACAATGGTGGGTCCAGGACGCCGCGGCGGCATTGCCGGCCCGGCTGTTCGGCGATATCGCCGGCAAGTCCATCGCCGATCTCTGCGCCGCTCCCGGCGGCAAGACGGCCCAGCTGGTGCACGCCGGCGCGAATGTTGTCGCCGTAGACCGCTCGCCGGCGCGCGTGGCACGGCTGCGCGAGAATCTGGCGCGGTTGTCGTTGCAGGCCGAAACCGTCGTCGCCGACGCCGTGGAATGGGCGGGTCCACAGCACGGCTTTGACGGCATCCTGATCGATGCGCCCTGTACCTCGACCGGCACGATCCGCCGCCACCCGGATGTGGCCTGGCTGCGTCAGGAGTCCGACATCGCGGCGCTCGCGGCGCTTCAGCAGCGCCTGCTGCGGAAATCCGTCTCGCTGCTGAGGCCGGGCGGAACGCTGGTCTATTGCACCTGCTCGCTGGAGCCAGAGGAAGGCGAGCAGGCGATCGCCGCGCTGCTGACGACCGAGCCCGCGCTGCGCCGCGTGCCGATCCAGCCGTCCGAGGTCTCGGGCCGAGCCGAGATCATTACCACCGAGGGCGACCTGCGCACCCTGCCGAGCCATTTGCCGAACGCCGACCCGAAGCTCGGCGGGCTCGACGGGTTCTTCGCCGCCCGGCTCGTTAAATCCTGATTTTGCACCGGATTTTGCGCCACTGATGCTGATTCGCCGCCTTTCAAGGTGGTGTCAGCCGGCCGATTTTGGGATTAAAAGGATTCGTCAGGAATCCTCTCCCCCTTCAAGGCAAGGCGTGTCGGTCGCTCAACGCAGACGCATCTCGACGTTGGTCATGAACCGCTTCGCGCGGAACATGCTGGCGCGCGCGAGCGGCGGTTCCGTGGCGGTGTCGCGGCTCTGGCCGGGCCGCACCGACCGGCTGATCATCGCCCCGCACGACCTGCGCACCGCAGACGCCACGCGCGCAGCTGAGATCTATGCCGGGCGCTTCGTCTTCGCTGGCAAGATCGTCAATTGCCACGGCCGCTCGATTTTCGATCTCGAGCCGCCGTCGGAGGACTGGGAAGTCGCCCTGCTCGGCTTCGGTTGGCTGCGCCATTTGCGCGCCGCCGACACCGCGCTGACGCGGGCCAATGCTCGCGCGCTGGTCGAAGATTGGATCTCCAATCCCGCCAACAAGCGCCCGGTCGCCCGCCGCGCCGACGTGCTGGCGCGGCGCGTGATCTCGCTGTTGTCGCAGGCGCCGCTTGTGCTTGGCGACACCGACAACAAATTCTATCGCCGCTACCTGCGGGCGCTGGCGCGCGAAATCCGCTATCTGCGTTTCACCATGGTCGACATCCCGGACGGGGTGCCGCGGCTGCAAGTGTTGATCGCGCTCTGCTACGCCTCGCTGTGTCTCGCCAACCAGGCGCGCCACATCCGCAGCGCCTCGCGAAAACTGTCCGACGAATTGCAGCGCCAAATCCTTCCCGACGGCGGACACGTCTCCCGCAATCCCGGCGCGTTGATCGAGCTTCTGATCGACCTGCTGCCACTGCGCCAGACCTTTGCAGCGCGCAACATCGCGCCGCCGCCGGCGCTGCTCAACGCGATCGACCGCATGATGCCGATGCTGCGCTTCTTCCGGCACGGCGACGGCAACTTTGCGCTGTTCAACGGCATGAGCGCGACGTCATCGGATCTTCTCGCCACGCTATTGGCCTATGACGATACCCACGGCGCGCCGATGGCGACCATGCCGCATACCGGCTTCCAGCGCCTCGACGCCGGAGCGTTGACGCTGATCATGGACACCGGCGCGCCGCCGCCTGCGAATGTCAGCCACGATGCCCATGCCGGCTGCCTGTCGTTCGAATTGTCGTCGGGCACGAGCCGCATCGTGACCAATTGCGGCATGCCGACGACCGGACGCGACAATTGGCGGCCATTCGCGCGCGGCACCGCGGCGCATTCGACGCTGACCTATCACGAAACATCGTCCTGCCAGTTCGTCGAGCTGTCGGCGATGAAGAAGCTGCTGCATGGCGCGCCCGTGATCAGGGGGCCGGCCGTGGTCGAGAATTTTCGCGAGGTCGTTCAGAACGGCACGCTGCTGACGACGTCGCATGACGGCTATCTCGCCAAGTTCGGCGTGATCCACCGGCGCGTGGTGATGGTCGCCAATGACGGCGCGCGGCTCGACGGCGAGGACACGCTGTCGCCGCCGCAGGGCGGACGGCTCAAAGGTGCGAATGCGGATTTCGCGCTGCGCTTCCATTTGCATCCGGCGGTGAAGGCGAGCCGGCTGTCGGATGCCCGCGGCGTGATGCTGGTGCTGCCGAACCGCGAGGTCTGGACCTTTGAAGCGTTGGACGACAAGGTCGATCTCGAGGACAGCGTGTTTTTGGCTGGCAATGACGGCCCGCGCCGCACTGCGCAGATCGTGATCCGGCAGGACGCGCGGCAGGCCCCCTCGATCCGCTGGAGCCTTGTTCGCTCCAGCGCCTCGCCGGCTGTCACCAACGCCCGCCGCAACGCCCGACGCGAGCCGGAACTTCCGCTGTAAACGCGCGCGGCTCGCGCCTATCTAGCCGTTGTGAGGAACGCCGAAAGCTGCTAACGAGCCCTCGCTCGCGCGACTGGCGACCTTGGATGGAGCACCATCGGGAAGCGCGGGACATATCTGCCGCGCGCCTGGGCATAGGTACTCCCCACACAGAGGATCTTGCCCATGACTGATGCGATGACTGACCATCCCCGCCGCGTCACCCGCGCCCTGCTTTCCGTTTCCGACAAGACCGGTCTGATCGAGTTCGCCAAGGCGCTTGCCGCCCATGGCGTTGAGCTGGTCTCGACCGGCGGCACCGCCAAGGCGATCGCGAGCGCGGGCCTCGAGGTCAAGGACGTCTCCGAGCTGACCGGCTTTCCTGAAATGATGGACGGCCGCGTCAAGACGCTGCATCCGAAGGTGCATGGCGGCCTGCTCGCGATCCGCGACAACAAGGAACATGCCGAGGCGATGAAGGCGCATGGGATCGCGCCGATCGATCTCCTCGTCGTCAACCTCTATCCGTTCGAGGCAACCGTCGACAAAGGCGCTGATTTCGAAGAGTGCATCGAGAACATCGACATCGGCGGTCCGGCGATGATCCGCGCCGCCGCGAAGAATCATGACGATGTCGCCGTTGTCGTCGACGCGCAGGATTACCAGGCCGTGCTCGATGAGCTCGCCGCCAACAATGGCGCGACCACGTTGAAGCTGCGCCGGCGCCTCGCCGCAAAAGCCTATGCACGCACCGGCGCCTACGATGCCGCGATCTCCAACTGGTTCAACCGGCAGCTCGAGATCGACGCGCCCGACTACCGCGCGTTCGGCGGCAAGCTGATCCAGGCGCTGCGTTATGGCGAGAACCCGCACCAGACCGCCGCCTTCTACGCGACGCCCGACAAGCGGCCGGGCGTCTCGACCGCGCGGCAATTGCAGGGCAAGGAGCTCTCCTACAACAACATCAACGACACCGATGCGGCCTATGAGTGCATCGGCGAGTTCGATGCCAAGCGCACCGCGGCCTGCGTCATCGTCAAGCACGCCAACCCCTGCGGCGTCGCGGAAGGTCCCGATCTCGTCACCGCCTATCGCAGGGCGCTCGCCTGCGACTCGACCTCCGCCTTTGGCGGCATCATCGCGATGAACCGCGTGCTCGATGCCGACACCGCCCGCGAAATCACGAAGATCTTCACCGAGGTGATCATCGCGCCCGATGCCAGCGAGGAAGCGATCGCGATCATCGGCGCGCGCAAGAATCTACGCCTGCTGCTGGCCGGCGCCCTGCCCGACCCGCGCACGCCCGGTCTCACCGCCAAGACCGTTGCCGGCGGCTTGCTGGTGCAGAGCCGCGACAACGCCGTGGTCGACGACATGGCCTTCAAGGTCGTGACAAAACGAGCGCCGACGGATGCGGAGATGCGCGACCTGAAATTCGCGTTCCGCGTCGCAAAGCACGTCAAGTCCAACACCATCATCTACGCCAAGGATCTCGCCACCGTCGGTATCGGCGCGGGCCAGATGAGCCGCGTCGATTCGGCCCGGATCGCAGCACGGAAAGCCCAGGACGCGGCGAACGAAATGAAGCTTGCCGAGCCGCTCACCAAGGGATCGGTCGTCGCGTCAGATGCGTTCTTCCCGTTCGCCGACGGCATGCTCGCCTGCATCGAGGCCGGCGCCACAGCCGTCGTGCAGCCCGGCGGCTCGATGCGTGACGACGAGGTGATCAAGGCCGCCGACGAGCACGGCATCGCCATGGTGTTCACGGGGACGCGGCATTTCAGGCATTAACTCCCTGTCGTCCCGGACAAGCGGAGCGCAGATCCGCGACCATAACCACAGGGAGTAGTTTGGCGAAGACTCGGAATTGACAGCGTCGCGCCACAACCTCTCCTTGGGGTTATGGGTCTCGGCCTTCGCCGGGACGACACTTGAGCTAGTTCTCCCTCACCCGCATCAGCAACGCCAGTCCCGCGGCGAAGAACACCACCAGCACGCCCATGCCGGCCTTCTGGCTTGCGGTCCCGGCCGTGATTGCGCCGATCAGGAGCGGGCCGATGAAGGACGTCACCTTTCCGGTCAGCGCGAACAGGCCGAAATACTGCGCGATGCGATCCCTCGGGGCGAGGCGGATGAGGAGCGTCCGCGAAGCGGCCTGGAGTGGGCCGCCAGCCGCGCCAATCAGGCATCCCAGCACGAGATAGGCGCGCTCGGCTGCGCCCGCGAACAAGGCGCCGCCCGGCTGGGGCGGAGCGACCTTGATGAACAGAATCGAATCCTTGTCGACCAGCAGGATTGCCGCCAGCGACAGCAGCAGCACCAGCATACTGCCGGCGATCACGCGCTTCGGTCCCAGGAGATCGTCGAGCTTGCCGCCGAGCCACGCGCCGAACGTGCCGGCGATCGCCAAGATGATGCCGAAGGTGCCGATCTGAATCGTGTGCCAGCCGAACGTGCCGGCCGCATAGATGCCGCCGAAGGCGAACAGCGAGACGAGGCCGTCGCTGTAGATCATGTTGGCGAGCAGGAACGTCGCCAGCGATCTCTGCCGCGGCAGTTCGCGCAGCGATTGCAGCAGTTGTGCAAGGCCAGCGCGCAGCGCCGCGCGCACCGGCCGCTTGGCGGGATAGTCCGGCGTGAACAGGAACATCGGCGTCACGAACACGATGAACCAGAGGCCCGTCAGCGGTCCCGTGATACGATCGCCCTCATGCACTGCCGGATCGAGCCCGAACAGCGGTTTGAAACCAAGCAGCGTACGCCCGGTCTCCGGGTTCGCGGCAAGGAAGCCGAGCACGATGATCAGGCTGATGATGCCGCCGACATAACCGGTGGCCCAGCCATTGCCGGAGAGCCGCCCGATCCGCTCCGGGGGCACGAGCGTCGGCATCATCGCATTGTTGAACACGGTGGCGAACTCCGCGCCGACGCTGGCGAGCGCCACGGCCGCAAGCAGCGGCGCGATGATGGCGGGATCGCCGGGCCTGCCGATCCACAGCGCACAGGAGCCGAGCACCAGCATAGCGCCGAATGCAGCGATCCAGGGCTTGCGCCGGCCCGCCGCGTCCGCGACGGCGCCTAACACCGGCGACAGCAGGGCAATGACCAGGCCAGCGGCCGCCATCGCGAATCCCCACAGCGACTGTCCGGCCGCAGGGTCCGGCGCGACGCTTGTGGCGAAATAGGGCGCAAAGACGAACGTCGTGATCAAGGTAAAATAGGGCTGTGCAGCCCAGTCGAAGAAGATCCAGCTGACGACGGCAGCGCGCGGCGGATAGATCCGCTCCGCATCGGCCATATCGGTATCAGAGGCGATCGTCGTCATCAGCATTCCTTATCACGAACAGTTTTGCCGCTCTTGGCGCAAACGGTATAGCATTGCCGTGACGGCTGTGGAGCGGCGCCAAGACACGACAGAAACAAGACACGGCGGAAATTTGATGATGTCGCTTGTCCTGACACGACGAAAAGTCGTAGTTGCCCTCACGATTCTAGGTATCGGCCTGTTGCCAGCGCGCGCTCAGGATGCGCGCCGCCTCTACGAGCCACCCGCGCTCGACACCGTTCACGCCATCGCGGCCGAGCACGGCCTGGTGGTGGCCCAGGAGAGAATCTCCGCACGGATCGGCGCAGACATCCTGCGCAGCGGCGGCAATGCGGTGGATGCCGCGGTCGCGACCGGTTTCGCCATGGCGGTGACCTATCCGCGCGCGGGCAATATCGGCGGCGGCGGCTTCATGGTGATCCATTCCGCCGACCGCAAGGAAGACATCGCGATCGACTATCGCGAGACCGCGCCGGCTGCGACGACATCAGACATCTTCCTCGGCGCCGACGGCAAGCCCGATATCGCCAAGTCGCGCGACTCCGCACTCGGCATCGGCGCGCCCGGCACGGTCGCAGGACTGTCGCTGGCGCTGGAGAAATATGGCTCCGGCCAGTTCACGCTGGCGCAATTGCTGGAGCCGGCGATCGCGCTCGCCCGCGACGGTTTTATCATCAGCGACGACATCGCCGACACCTTGCCGGCCGCGCACAAACGATTTGCGCGCTGGCCGGCGTCGGCAAAAATCTTCTCGCGACCGGACGGGACGCCGCTGCAAGAGAATGACCGGCTGGTGCAAGGCGATTTGGCTGAGACGCTGTCGGCTATCGCTGCCCAAGGTCCGCGCGGATTCTACGAGGGACCGGTCGCCGAAAAGCTGGCCAAGGCCGTCACCGATGCCGGCGGCATCATGACTCCGGAGGATCTGCGGTCATACAGGCCCGTGATCCGCGAGCCGGTGCGCGGCAGCTACCGCGGCTTCGACATCGTCTCGATGCCGCAGCCGTCGTCCGGCGGCGTGGTGCTGGTGGAAACGCTGAACATCCTGGAGGGCTTTCAGCTCTCGGATCTGAAGCAGGGCTCGCCGGCCTCGCTGCATCTGCTGATCGAGGCCATGAAGCGCGCCTATGCCGATCGCGCGCGCTACCTCGGCGATCCCGCGTTCGTCAAGGCGCCGATCGAGACCCTGATCGCGAAGGATTATGCCGCAAAACTCCGCACCGGCATCAATGCCGACAGTGCCACGCCAGCGAGCAAGATCGTGGCGAGCGCGACGCCGCCGCGCGAAGGCAGCAACACCACGCATTTCTCGGTCGTCGATATCAGCGGCAATGCGGTGAGCAACACCTATACGCTCAACTTCAGCTATGGCGTCGGCCTCGTCGCCGACGGCACCGGCGTGCTGCTCAACAACGAGCTCGACGATTTCACCGCGGCGGTTGGCGCCTCCAATGCCTATGGCCTCGTCGGCTACGAGGCCAACCTGCCCGGCCCCGGCAAGCGGCCGCTGTCCTCGATGTCGCCGACCATCGTGCTGAGGGACGGCAAGCCGGTCCTGGTGACCGGCTCGCCCGGCGGCAGCCGCATCATCTCCACTGTGCTCCAGGTGATCGTCAACGTGCTCGACTATCATATGGATGTCGCCGCAGCCGTTGCAGCACCGCGGCTGCATCACCAATGGCTGCCGGATGAAGTGCGCGTCGAGCGCGGCTTTTCCGACGATGTCCTGTTCGAACTGAAGGCGATGGGTCACCTCGTCGTCGAGCCGATGGGTCAGACATCGGCCAACTCGATCGCGGTGACGCCGAACGGACCCTTCGGTGCGCCTGATCCGCGCACCCGCGGCGCCGCGGCGGAAGGACAATAAGCTTTCCCCTTTAGGAGGTCCGCGGTCAACGGCGCTGGTCATCGGTTTTCGCCTCCGGCCAATTCTCCGACGGCGGCCTCTGCGGGGTCTTCCTCGCGACCGTTGCGCTACCGGACACCCGCCGCCGCGCGCTGCATGCAGGCTAACAGGGCCCTTCGCATCTCATTCCCATATGTCGCGGGAACGACTAGGCTCGTGTCTCGGCAAGGAGATATGCGTGGTCCGCAAGATTCTGGCTTCCATCGCAGCCTTGCTGCTGGTGGCACTTATTGTGCTGACGGCCGTCTTTCGTCCGGATCGCGCACTTCGAATCGTGGCCGCTGTCGTCGCTCACAATGTCTGCGCCAAGAGCTTTGTCTCAGGACTTGATCCCGAGACATCCTTCGCAGAGATCACGAGTGATACCAGCCTGCGGTTCTGGCGGGCGATCATGACATATCAACTGGATCGCGCGGCAGGAACCGTCGAAATCTTTGCTTTCGGCCGATCTTACGGGCTCGCCGCCTTTCACGAAGGATTCGGCTGTGTGATCGTGAACGGATCGCGCCAGCCTTATGTGCCGCAGAGCGACATTCAGGCGCTGAAAGCGCCGCAGGAGCCGCCATTGCTCCCTGAAATCGCCGGGCCGGATCTCGTCGAACCCGGGGACGACGCGCTCAGGGCAGCCTTGACTCACGCCTTCGAAGAGCCTGGGGCCGTGCCCACGCGGAGAACCAAGGCCGTCGTGGTGGTGCACAATGGCCACGTGATCGCCGAACGCTACGCCCCGGGCGTCGGCATTGATACGCAATTGCTCGGTTTCTCTTTGACCAAGTCGGTGATCAACGCGCTGATCGGCATCATGGCGAACCAGGGCTTGATCAGCCCGTCGATGCCGGCGCCGATCCCGGAATGGCATTCGCCGTCCGACCCGCGCCACCGGATTGAGATCGAGCATCTCTTGCGCATGACGACGGGGCTTGCACTGGATGAGACCTTCGTCGGCTTTGATCAATCCAGCCAGATGTATGTGCAGGACGACATGGCCGGCTTTGCAGCGAAGGCTGCGCTGATCGCACCACCGGGAGCGCGTTGGCATTACTCGAGCGGATCAACACAGCTGCTGGCGCGGATCATACGCGATATGCTGGGCGGTCCCGAGCAAGCGTTGGGCTTTGCCTGGCGCAGATTGTTCAACCCGCTCGGTATGCGCCATGTGACGCTCGAGTTCGATCCATCCGGAACGATGCAGGGCGCGTCCAACATGCTGGCAAGCGCGAGAGACTGGTCGCGATTCGGCTTGCTCTATCTCAACAACGGCGTCATCGGCGGCAAACGCATCCTGCAGGAAGGCTGGGTGGATTTTTGCGCTGCCGCTACGCTCGAGACCAACTATGGGGCGGGCTTCTGGACGAATCGCGGCAAGCAAAGGAACGCGAGGGCCGACGTGCCGGGGGAGATTCCCCGGGATGCCTTCTTTGCGGCAGGCGCGTTCGATCAACGCGTCGCAATCATTCCGTCGCGCAACCTGGTTGTGGTGCGTCTCGGCGACGGCCAGGGTGACGTCCAACGGCTGATCAGGGAAGTGCTGGCCGCGACGCGAGAATGAAGCGAAGGAGCCTACCGCCCGACCTGGTACGGCCCGCCCTTCTCCAGCGCACGTTGATAGGCCGGACGCGCATGGATGCGTTCGAGGAACGCCATCGCCTTGGGATGGCCCTGCTCCAGCCCGCCGCGCGCCTGCGCCGCCTCCAGTGGAAAGCTCATCTGGATATCGGCCGCCGTGAACTCGTTGCCGGCGAACCACTCGCTCTTGCCAAGCTCGCCTTCCCAATAATCCATGTGCTGCTTGAGCTGCGGATTGACGAGCGCCGTGAGCGCCTGGTTCGAGACCTTGCGCACGAGAGGACGGAGCAGCGCCGGCGCGCGCTTCGGCATCAGGGTGAACAGCAGCTTGAGCAGCAGCGGCTGCATCGCCGAGCCTTCAGCATAGTGCAGCCAATAGGTGTAGCGCAGCCGCTCCGGCGTGTTGGGCGACGGGATCAGGCGTCCCTGGCCATAGGTGCCGACGAGGTATTCGACGATCGCGCCGGATTCGGCGATGGTATTGCCGTTGTCGGTGATCACGGGCGACTTGCCAAGCGGATGGATGGCACGCAGCTCCTTCGGCGCGCGCATGTCCGGCTGGCGCTGGTAGCGCACGATCTCGTAGGGCACGCCCAACTCCTCGAGCAGCCACAGCACGCGCTGCGAGCGAGAATTGTTGAGGTGATGAACGGTCAGCATTTTGAGGTCCCCCACTGGTCTCGGACGCGTTGGTGCCAGCCCGGCGGGCGAATGTCGAGCCGGATGGTCGTTAATTTTACCCGGGCATATTGACGCTTCTATTTCATCCGGATATTAAAAGGACACGGTGTCAAATTTCGCAGTGATTTCAATGCAGGAAACCTTCACAGCCTTTGTCGGTCAGCGGTGCCTGGCCTCGGGACCAATCGCGGATGTGGCCTTGGCGGTCAAGCGCGCGGATGCAGGGGCGGGCTCGCCGATCGTGATCTTCAGCGACTCGAGCGGGCGGGCGGCCGATTTCGACCTGCGCGGCGACGACCAGGAGGTGCTGGCCCGCCTGGCGACGATCGCGCCGGCGGAAGGCATCGAGCCGCCGACTGCGCCGCGCGGCCGCGGCCGGCCCAAGCTCGGCGTGGTTGCGCGCGAGGTGACGCTGCTGCCGCGACACTGGGAATGGCTCAACGCACAGCCGGGCGGCGCCTCGGTCGCGCTGCGCAAGCTCGTCGATGAGGCGCGGCGCGCAAGCGGCGATCGCGACCGCGAGCGGCAGGCGCGCGATGCGGCCTACCACTTCATGTCGGCGATGGCGGGCAATCTCGCGCATTTCGAGGAAGCCTCGCGCGCGCTGTTCGCAGGCGACCGCCGGCGCTTTGCGGCCGAGATCGCCGACTGGCCCGCCGACATCCGCGACCACGTCCTGAAACTCGCAAGCAGCGACCGCGCGTAGGCGGAACACGCCCCGGTCAAGGTATTATGACCATCATGAAACGGGTGGACGTGGCGCGGCTGCTGCGCCAAGATGTGCGCAAGCGAGCTCGGGGAGGACGATTTTGACGCGCGCGGCCCCACAATTCCTGTTCGATTTCGGCAGTCCCAATGCGTTTCTCAGCCATGAAGCGATCCCTGCGATCGAGCAGCGGATCGGCGTGAAATTCGAGTATGTGCCGATCCTGCTCGGCGGCATCTTCAAGGCGACCAACAACAAGTCGCCGGCCGAGACGCTCGCCGGCATCAAGAACAAGCGGGAATTCCAGGCTGTCGAGACCGAGCGTTTCATCAAACGCTTCCACGTGCAGCCCTATGTCTGGAACCCGTTCTTCCCCATCAACACGCTGAACCTGATGCGCGCGGCAATCGCGGCCCGGCTCGAAGGCGTGTTCGAACAATATGTCGAAGCCGCATTCCATCACATGTGGCGCGAGCCGAAGAAGATGGACGATCCGGAAGTTGCGATGAAGGCGCTCGCATCGTCAGGCCTCGATGCGCAGAAGCTGTTCACACGTGCCCAGGACCCCGATGTGAAAGCAAAGCTGATCGAGAACACCGAGGAGGCCGTCGCGCGTGGCGCGTTCGGTTCACCGACGTTCTTCGTCGGCAACGAGATGTTCTTCGGCAAGGAGCAGCTGCGCGACGTCGAGGAGATGGTGTCGGGAAAGTGAGAGGCGCGAATGGCGGGTAGCGAATAGCGAGTGGAAATCATCCCTGCTATTCGCTACTCCGTACTCGCCATTCGCCAAGAACAACAACGGAGCATCCCCATGCGCATTCTCGTGGTCGGCGCCGGCGCCATCGGCGGCTATTTTGGGGGCAGGCTGTTGCAGGCCGGGCGCGACGTCACCTTCCTGGTGCGGCCGCGGCGGGCGACAGAGCTCGCGAGCGCCGGCCTCGTCATCAAGAGCCCGAACGGCGATGCAACGCTGACGAATCCGCCGGCGGTGCAGGCGGGCAAGTTCACCGAAAAATTCGACGTCGTGCTGCTGAGCTGCAAGGCGTTCGACCTCGATGACGCCATCAAATCGTTCGCGCCGGCGGTCGGGCCGAACACCACGATCATTCCCGTTCTCAACGGCATGCGCCATCTCGACGTGCTGGACCAGGAGTTCGGCGCCGAGCGCGTGCTCGGCGGGCTCTGCGCCATCGCCGCGACGCTGAACGAGAAGCGCGAGGTGGTGCAGCTCCAGCCGATGCAATCGATCAATTACGGCGAGCGCGACGGAAAACTGTCGGCGCGGGTAAAGGCGATCGACGAAGTCTTCACCAGCGGCATCGCCGGCGCTGGCGCGAGCCAGAACATCATGCAGGACATGTGGGACAAGTGGGTGTTTCTCGCCTCGCTCGCGGCGTCGACCAGCCTGATGCGCACCTCCGTCGGCAACATCCTGGCGGTCGCCGGCGGCATGGATTTTCTCTTAGGGATGTTGGACGAGACCAGCGCGACTGCGACCGCGTCGGGCTATGCGCCCGGCGGACCGTTCTTCGAGCGGGTCAAGGGTTTGATCACCACCGAAGGCTCGCCGATGACCGCATCGATGTTTCGCGACATCAAGGCGAACCTGCCGGTCGAGGCCGATCACATCATCGGCGACCTCATCGCGCGCGCCGATGCTGCGAAAGTGCCGGTGCCAAAACTGCGCATCGCCTATACGCATTTGAAGGCGTACGAGAAGCAGCGGGCGGGGTAGCCTCGCACTCCGCCGTCGTCCCGGGGCGCGCAAAGCGCGAGCCCGGGACGACGAGTTGAGTAACCGTTTACAGCCTTGCGCTACTGCAAATGCGCCAGGTAATGCGCAAGTGCGGTGATCTCTTCCTCGCTGAGCGAATAGGCGACGTCGGCCATGGCGGCGACGCCGCCGCCGACGCGCAGGCCCGCCTTGTAGTCGTGCAGGGCCTTCACCAGATATTCCTCGCGCTGGCCGGCAAGGCGGGCGACGGCCTTGGTGCCGGCATAGCTGTCGGTGTGGCAAGAGGCGCAGCGGCGGCCGCTAGCTGCTTCCTTGCCTTTCCTGGACAGGTCGGGATCCCTGTCTTCCGGACCCTTCGGCGGCGTGAGCTGCGAGAAATAAGCGCCGAGACTGCGGATGTCCTCGTTGGCGATCTCTTCCGCGATCGGCTGCATCTGCTCGTTCTTGCGCGAGCCGGCGCGAAAGAACACGAGCTGCCACTGCAAGAACTGATCCGGCTGGCCGGCAAGTGAGGGGATGTTCTCGGTCTGCGAGATGCCGTTGGCGCCGTGACAGGCGGCGCAGACCGCGGCCTTCTCCTTGACGTCGGCAGCGTGCGCGAAGGGAATAGTGGCAAGCGCGGTGAGCGCAAGTGCGATGATCGCGTGAGGAGCAAACTGCCGGTGCATGATTGGAGGATTCCGCTTTAACGGGCTGTCATTCCGGGGCGCCCGAAGGGCGAGCTATGATGCGCAATTGCGCATCTGAGAATCCATAACCCCTGTTCGTGGTTATGGGTTCCGGACTTGCGCGCAAGCGGCGCGCAATCCGGAACGACACTGTGCAAAATTCAAAGGCCAGGACTCCAAGACAAAGGCTGCGGCCGCCAGTCCGGCCACCGCAGCCTCCACTCTCACACCGCGCTACTTCTTGCTGTAGCTGATGCGATAGATCGCGCCGGCCCAGTCGTCGGCGACGAGGATCGAGCCGTCCTTCGCGAGGATGATGTCGTCGGGACGGCCGAGATAGCCCTGGTCGCCCTCGAGCCAGCCGGAGGCGAACACCTCCTGCTTGGGGTTCTTGCCGTCGGGCCCGACGATCACGCGCACGATGCGCGCGCCCTGGTACTTGTGCCTGTTCCAGGAGCCGTGCTCGGCGATCAGGATGTTGTTCTTGTACTCGGCGGGGAACTGGTCGCCGGTATAGAACTTCATGCCGAGCGGGGCGACGTGAGCGCCGAGGTTCAGCACGGGCGGCGCGAACTCCGAGCACTTGTGACCCATCGCGAATTTCGGGTCCGGCAGATCGCCCTGGTGGCAATAGGGATAGCCGAAGTGCTCGCCGATCTTGGAGATCATGTTCAGCTTGTCGCTGGGGAGATCATCGCTGACCCAGTCACGCGCGTTCTCGGTGAACCAGTATTTGCCGCTGCGCGGATCGACGTCGCCGCCGACCGAGTTGCGGACGCCGAGCGCCCAGATTTCGGCGTTGCCGGTCTTGGGATCGACACGCCGGATCTGCGAGACGCTGGTCGGCGGAATGCCGACGTTGAAGGGCGGTCCGAACGGCAGGAAGAACCAGCCATCCTTGTCGGTCGCGATGTACTTCCAGCCATGAGCGGCATAGGACGGCATGTCGTCATAGACGACCTTGCCCTCGCCGAGATTGTCGAGATTCGCTTCGGCGTTGTCGTAGCGAATCAGCTTGTCGACGGCGATGACGTAGAGTGCGCCGTCCTTGAAGGCGAGGCCGGTCGGCATGTTCAGACCCTTGAGGATGGTCTTGACCTCGCGCTTGCCGCCATTGTCCTTGATCGCATAGACGTTGCCGAGGCCGAACGAGCCGACGAACAGCGTGCCCTTGTCGCCCCAGGCCATCTGCCGCGCGGCGAGAACGCCGGGCGCCCAGACCTCGATCTTGAAGCCCGCCGGCAACTTGATCTTCTTCACGATGTTGGCGAGCTCGGCTTCGGATGCGCCGGTCGGCGGGCCGGACGGCGGCGCAAGACCCTTCTGCGCCTCGGTCTCATCGCCCAAGAACCAGTCATCCGGCGGATGCGTCCAAAACTCCTTGGTGCCGGATTCGTATTTCTTCAGCGCCCGGTTCTTGTCCTGCTGCTGCGCATTCACGACGCTTGTCCCCGCGAGCAGGGCAACCGCCGCAAACGCAAAGATGGATCGATGGAATATGGATGTCATCGCGTCACTCCCCTAAGGCGGCCGTGGCGGCCATACCGTTATTGTTTTGCTATTCGAGAGGCGAAGTTCGGAGTCTGTCGACAGAGGCAGACGCGAAAAGGTTAGCACATCTGCGAGCGCTGAGAAGCGTGGCTGGCGCATCGCGATGAGCCTCAATAAAAATTGAGAGAGAACTTCTCCGCATGCGTAGCATGCGAGCACGTGCGTTCTCGCTGCAACGCGGAATCACGCGGCTAGCGACTATTTCGCAGGCAGCGCTCGCATGCGCGCGACGGGAATTATGAGACTACGGGATAAGGGCCACGGTCGAAGACGGTGTCATGATAACCCTTTGAGCCGACCTGACGCGCCAGCGCGCTGCGAAAATCGTGGTTCTCGCGCAGGCTGCTCAGCACGTGGGCAAAGTCGAATGCGGGCCGCCAGCCGAGTTCGCGGCGCGCACGATCGTTGACGTAGACGCGGTCGATGGTCGGAAACAGGCGCCAATCCCTCGCCGCGTAGAGTTTGGCGCAATCGGGATAGAGCGCATGCACGACGCGCGCGGCGTCCTCAGGCAGGGCGGCGAGGTGGTTTTGCGTGAACGGGCTCGTCGCCGACACGATATAGCGCGAAAAGCCGATGCTGGGTGCGCGCTCGACGGCGAGCAGATGCGCACTTACCGCGTCCGCTATATCCAGCCGGCGATAAAGCAGCTCGTTGGCCTGCGCGTTCTCGGTCGCAAAGCTCGCCCGCGCTGAGGGATCGTCGTCCTCCTCCGGAAAGAAGCGCGAGGTTCGCAAGACGACGACGGGAAGCCCATGCTCGCGAAAGAACAGCTCGCAGAGATTCTCGGCCATCAGCTTGGTGGTACCGTAGATGTTCTTCGGCACCGACGGCAGATCCTCGGTGACCCAGACCGCGGCATTGCCGGCCTCGGGCCGAAGCTGCGAGCCGAACGCGCTGGTGGTGCTGGTGAAGACGAAGCTCTTCACGCCGGCCTCAAGCGCTGCCTCGAGCAGGTTGAGCGTGCCGGTGACGTTGGTGTCGATGAAGTCCTGCTTGGTATGGGTCGCGACATGCGGCTTGTGCAGGGTGGCGGCGTGGATGACGGCGGTGACGCCCGCCATCGCGGTCCGCACGAAGCCGGGATCGACGATCGAGCCCACCCGGTCGGTGAACTCCGATTTCTTCAAATCAACCCCATGCACAGTAGACCCGCGCGCGCGAAGCGCCCGGAAAATGGCTTCCCCGAGATGGCCCGCACTGCCGGTGACCAGAATTGTCATTCCACGTCCAACGTACGTCCCGGACGGAGCCGCCCAAAGGGCGATCCGGTCCTGTCAGGTTTGACGCTGGGAGAAATTGGAGCGGGCGAAGGGGCTCGAACCCTCGACCCCGACCTTGGCAAGGTCGTGCTCTACCACTGAGCTACACCCGCGTCCTGAGCCGGTCGCGTGACGCGCCGGCAACGGCTGTCGTATGCCAAAAGCGGGCGGCGAATGCAACAACTACCCGCGGCATCTATTCGCTTTCGGAGACCTAAATGAGCCCCGAATAGGGTCGAAAGCGACCCGAAACGCCCAGGAACCACCAAATCAGCGGTCATGGATTGAAATTCGGCCGTCCCGGCCCAATTTAGGAGCCGGGACAGCAGCATATGGAACGGCGTCGTGCTAAAGAGCCGCCTTTCCGGACATCAGACGAGGGGACTTCCGTGACGATCATTGACCAGGGCAACGGAGCGGCGGGCCAGGCTGCGCCCGATCTGATCAAGGACACCACCACCCAGACCTTCGTGAAGGACGTCATCGAGGAATCGAAGCGCCAGCCGGTGCTGATCGACTTCTGGGCCGAGTGGTGCGGCCCATGCAGGCAGCTGACCCCGGTGCTGGAAAAGGCCGTCAAGGCGGCCAAGGGCAAGGTCAAGCTGGTCAAGATGAACATCGACCAGCATCCGGCGATTCCGGGCCAGATGGGCATCCAGTCGATCCCGGCCGTGATCGCCTTCGTCAATGGCCAGCCGGCCGATGGCTTCATGGGCGCGGTGCCCGAGAGCCAGGTCAACGCCTTCATCGAGCGCCTGACCAAGGGCGTGACCGCGCCGGGCGAGGTCAACGTCGCAGAGATCGTGAAGGAAGCAGACGCCGTGCTCGCTGAGGGCGACGTCGAGGCCGCGGCGCAGATCTATGCCGAGGCGCTGTCGCACGATGCGACCAACATCGCCGCACTCGCGGGCCTTGCGAAATGCTACGTCACGTCGGGTGCGATCGAGCAGGCCAAGCAGACGCTCGCCATGGTGCCGGAGTCCAAGCACGGCGATGCCGCGGTGAAGGCGGTGCAGGCCGCGATCGATCTCGCCGAGCAGGCGGAATCGCTCGGGCCGGTCACTGAACTGGAGCAGAAAGTCGCTGCAAACCCGCTCGATCATCAGGCCCGGTTCGACCTTGCGACCGCGCTCAACGCGCAAGGCAATCGGGCAGCCGCGACCGACCAGCTGCTCGAGATCGTCAAGCGCGACCGCAAATGGAACGATGATGGCGCACGCAAGCAGCTCATCCAGTTCTTCGAGGCCTGGGGCGGCGCTGATGATGCGACCGTCGAGGGACGCAAGCGGCTGTCGACGATCCTGTTCTCGTAGTTGTTGGAGCATGATCTTGTCGGAAGACCGCTTCACACTTTTCGCTAAAGCGGCCCTTCGGGTCCGGATCACGCTCTAAGGCCTGAGCGCCACACAAGTCAGCGGGGAGCGGGTATGCCGATCAATATCGAATATCGCGGGCCCGCCGATCTTCCCGAGATCATCCCGGTGTTTCCGCTGCCCGGCGCGCTGCTCTTGCCGCGCGGGCAGATGCCGCTCAACATCTTCGAGCCGCGTTATCTGTCGATGGTCGACGACTCACTGCGCGACGGCCATCGCCTGATCGGCATGATCCAGCCCGACGTGGCGCATTCGCCGAAGAACTCTGACAGGCCGGTGCTGTTCAACGTCGGCTGCGTCGGCCGCATCACCCAGCTCGCCGAGTCCGGCGACGGCCGCTACATCCTCGAGCTCACCGGGATTGCGCGCTTCAAGGTGGTCCAGGAGCTCGAGGTGCTGACATCCTACCGGCAGTGCAAGGTGAACTTCTTCGCCTTCACGGATGATTTCACCGCCCGCAAGGGCGAGGACGCGGTCAATCGCGAGGCGCTCCTGGTGGCGCTCGCCGACTTCCTGAAGGCCAACAACCTCAAGGTCGACTGGGAAGGTGTCGAGAGCGCACCCAACGAGGCGCTGGTCAATGCGCTGGCGATGATGTCGCCCTATGGTCCCGCAGAGAAGCAGGCGATGCTCGAAGCTCCCGACCTGAAGACCCGCGCCGAGATCCTGATCGCCGTCACCGAGATGGATCTCGCCAAGAAACGCACCAGCGGCGATCCGCCGCTGCAGTGAGCGCACTTAGGCCGCGCGGCGAACGTCCGGCGATTGGCGGCGCAGCCAGTCCGCCCAGGATGATGTGCCGCGCACGCCCTGGCTGACGACGAAGCCCATGCCTCGCGCTGACCTTTCCGACAAAGCCATCGGCACGATGCGCCGGCGGATGGCGTGCGCCTCCTGGTACTGCCGCGCGAACTCGGTGCAGCCGAAATCGTCGGGTCCGCCGATCTCGGGCCGCATCCCGCGGCCACCATCGAAGGCACAGCTCACGACGTGATCGGCGACATCGGACGTGTCGACCGGATTGAACACCGTCGTCGGCACCGGCCACATCGGAAGCCAGGCGAGGCCGGCCAGCAGCCTGTCGAGCAGATAGTAGAAGGGCATCGCCCGGACCACGGACCATGACACCGACGAGCTGCGGACCAGCTGCTCACCCCTGAGCTTGACGCGTGCGTAAGGCAGCGTTGCATCGTCGAGACCCACGATCGAGACGTGCAGGAGGTGCTGCACCGAGGCCTCCTGGCAGAGCGAGAGCAGCAGCTCAGTTCCTTCGACGTCGACCGCGGACGGCGACGTGAAAAAGTCGGAGGGCCTGAAGCCGCCGCGGCGCGCGATCGGCGAATAGGTCGCCGCATTGATGACGGTGTCGACGCCGTGCAGCGCCTCGCGCAGCCCGGCGCCCGTTACAAGATCGCCGATGGTCCATTCGACATCGGCCCGCGCGCCGGGCGAGCGGGCAAAGACCCGCACGGAATGCCCGGTGGCGATGAGGCGGTCGACGATATCCTGGCCCAAATGGCCGGTGCCCCCGGTAACGAGCGTCAGCGGCATGCTTCGATCCTCATCTAAAGCGCGATCATGCTCTAGTACCCGGCAACCGTCATCGCCACGACGGCACTCAGTGCCATCCAGCCGAAGTGGCGACCGCGTGTTGCCCAGGCGTTGGCGAAGGCGGCAAAGCCGAACACGATGGCCAGCGTGGTGACGATCCAGTGGCGCGCGGGTTCCGACGCCATCCAGGGCGTGGCGAACAGCAGGACGCCGCCGCCGATCCAGGCGACCGTCGAGGTCTGCCAGACCAGGCGGATCAGGGTCCGCAAGCGTTCCGGTTCGATTTTGGCGCGAGCAAAGACTTTTGTTTCGCCGAGGACGCCGTGAATGAGCGCCACGATCATCGTGGCCAATCCGGCGGCTTGCAGCAGCAGATCACGCATAGCCTGACCCTCCATACAGTGATGTATGGTGATAATGCCGGACTTGGCAGATGTCAATACAGTCCTGTATGGTTGGTCCAACGGAACCCGACATGACCGAACAGCTTTCCGCCGACGACTGGATAAAGCAGGGCCTGAAGGCGCTGGCGAGGAGCGGCTTCACGGCGCTGAAGGCCGATCCGCTGGCGAAGGCGATGGGTGTGTCGCGCGGCAGCTTTTACTGGCACTTTGCCGATCTCGGCGCGTTCCATGCTGCGATCCTGAAACGCTGGCGCGAGATCGCGGCCGAGCGGATCATCGCTGATGTCGAGGCCGACAGCGAGGGTGAGCCGCTACGTGCGCTGTTGCGGCGGAGCTTTGGCGCACGGCTCGATGTGGAACGCGCGGTGCGCAATTGGGCGGCGTTCGAGCCGGCGGCACAAGGTGCCGTTCGCGCGATCGATCGCCGCCGGCTCGACTACATCGAAGGGTTGCTCGAAAAACGCGGGTTCGCCTCGGCGATGGCGCAGGCGCGTGCGCAAATCCTGTACTGGACGTTTCTCGGCTTTGCACTGTCGAACACGCCGCTGCCGGCAGCGCGCCTGGAGGCGCTGATCGACGAGCTCCTGCGGATGGTCTCGAACTAAGAGATTGAGCTCGATTGCTGCCGCGCAGCAGGTGCGCTCCCTCCCCCGCAAGCGGGGGAGGGTCGGGGAGAGGGTGTCTCCACAGTGAACAATCCCCAAGTGGAGAGAGCCCTCACCCCGACCCTCTCCCGCCTGCGGGAGAGGGGGCACACCTAACCTGCGGCGACGGCGCGCCTGGGCGGCTCGGATCCGACCAGCCGCATCAAGGCGATCGTGACCAGGACGACGGCGGCATAGATCACGAGCTGCATCCCGGTCGGCTGGTCGGTGTAGCCGATCAGCGTGTGCAGGGTGCGGCCCAAGATGCTGTCCTCGGCGAGAAGCCAGCTCGTGTCCCACACCACGGTGTCGAGCGCGGTGAGCCAGTTGGCGCGCTCGAGGAACGAGACCGCCTGTGCGGCCATGCCGGCCGCGAGCAGCGTGATGAGCACCGTCGTGGTCGCAAACAGCGCGCGCGGCGGAATCCGCAATAGGCCGAAATAAGTGAGGAGGCACACCGCGCCGCCGAGCACGAGGCCGAGCAGGCCGCCCACGAGCAGGCTCATCGCCGTGCCGCCGTCGGATGCGGCGACGCCATAGAGGAACAGCGCCACCTCGCTGCCTTCACGCAGCACCGCGACCCCGACCACGACGGCAAGCGCCAGCAGCGATTTGGATCCTTCGGCGACGGCCTGGCCGACGGCGCGCAATTCGCCCGCCATCTCCTTGCCATGCCGCGCCATCCAGACGTTGTGCCAGGTCAGCATGATCACGGCGACGGCAAGGATCGCCGCGTTGAACAGCTCCTGACCCATGCCTTCGAAGAGCTGTGACAGGGCGCCCGCGAATGCCGCGACCACGCATGCGCCCAGAACGCCCGCCAGCACGCCGCCCACGATCCAGCGATTGCGATGCTTAACAGCGCGCGTCACCGCGAGCACGATGCCGATGATCAGACCGGCCTCAAAAACCTCGCGGAAGACGATGATGAGCGCGGCGAGCACGAGCGAGGCCTTATTCGACGATGAGAGTGCCGCGCGCCTTCTCGTTGAACTCGTCGAAGAACTCGTAGCGGCCGGCCTTCTGCGCGCGAACGTTGACGACGGCCTCGCCCTTCGACGGAATGACCTTCTCGACCTTCAGCGTCTTGCTCTCGAACTCCATCGCCTTGGCGGTGTTGTTCTTGACCTTGACGGTAATCGACTTGCCGGCCGGTGCGCGCAGCTCGTTCGGCTGGAACGCGCCATCATAGGCGATTTGGAGTTCGGTCGCCTGCTGTGCGTTCGCGGCAGCGAGCGGCAGCATCGCGGCAACGCAGAGCGCGGCGAGGGCGAAAGACCTTGGGTTAAGCGAAGCAAACATGGATCGGCGTGTCCCGGGCTAAATGGTCAAAATCGACGGCAAGCGCGCGCCGCGCTGCCTTACGTCCTGCAAACCAAAAATCGGCGCTGGCGGCTAGGCGGCGCGCTCGCAAAAGCACTTACTCTAAAGCTATTCTAAGTTATGACGACATGTGGAAAGCGCTGTCGCGCCGGGGAGCGCAGAGCGTCCGAGATCTCCTGTGCGGCGACACGCCGCAGCTTTCTGTGCTAAGGGCCGGACCACCGCCGGAGACCATTCATGACCACGCCAACCGAACGCCCCGAAGCCACCGTCGATCCCAAGCTCTTGGAGATCCTGGTGTGCCCGCTGACCAAGGGTCCGCTCGAATTCGACGCCGCCAAGCAGGAGCTGATCTCGCGCTCCGCCAAGCTCGCCTACCCGATCCGCGACGGCATACCGATCATGCTGCCGGAGGAGGCAAGGAAGATCGATTGAGGCCGAAGCTCCTCATGGTGAGGAGGGGCGCCAGCGCCGTCTCGAACCATGAGGCCCCGCTGCTGCAGCTCGGCCTTCATCCTTCGAGACGCGCGCAAGCGCGCTCCTCAGGATGAGGGTCAATGGCCTTGTTGACTGCTACAGCGCCTCGCCCTTCAACAACTTCGGCACTTCGCCGGTGAGGCCGGCGGCCTGGCGGATGAAGAGATTCTTCAGCGGCGGGGCGCGGTCGACGATGCCGAGCCCGATGTCGCGCACGGTGCGCAGAAGCGTCGACCTGTTGGAGAACAGGAAGTTCAGCGAGTTGGTCGCTAGCCCCATTGCCATGGTGTCGAAGCGCCGCCAGCGCTGGTAGCGCTCCAGCACATCGCTCTGGCCGATATCCATGCCGAGCCGCGCGGCATCGACGATCACTTCGGCGAGCGCGGCGACATCCTTCAGGCCCATGTTGAGGCCTTGGCCCGCGATGGGATGGATGACATGCGCGGCATCGCCGACCAGCGCGAGGCGCTCGGCGATGAAGGAGCGCGCGACGAAATAGGACAGCGGAAACGCGCGCGGCTTGTCCAGCGCCTTGATCTCGCCGAGATGCAGGCCAAAGCGCTGCTCGAGCTCGCTGTGAAATTCGTCCTCGCTCAGCGCCGTGATGCGCGCGGCCTCGGTGCGGCCCTCGGTCCACACCAGCGAGGAGCGTTTTCCCGTCAGCGGCAGGATCGCGAAGGGGCCGGCGGGCAGAAAATGCTCCTCGGCGCGGCCCTCATGATCGCGCTCATGGCCGACGGTGACGACGATGCCGGACTGATCGTACTCCCAGCCATGGGTGGCGATGCCGGCGCGCTCGCGCAGCTTCGACTTGGCGCCGTCGGCCGCGATCAACAGGCTCGCCGCGACCACGCTGCCATCGCCGAGCGTCACGTCGATGCCATCGGGGCGCGCGTCGTAGGACGCGACAGGAGTGGCGCGAAGATCGATGCCTTCGGCTTCGGCGCGCTTGACCAGCACGTCAATGAGCTGGCGGTTCTCGATCATGTGAGCAAAGGGCTCGCCGGGCTCGACATCGCCGGCGAAGGTCAGGAACACCGGACGCGTGACGTCCTCCAGCTTGGAATCGGTCACGACCATGTCGAGGATCGGCTGCGCACCGCCCTTGACGTCGTCCCAGGTGCCGATCGCCTCGAACAGCCGGCGGCAGGCCGCAACGATGGCGGTGGCGCGCGGATCGCGGCTCGGCCGCGTGGCGAGCGCCGGATCGGCGACGATCACGGGAATGTCTGGACCGAGGCCCTGGCGCAATGCGAGCGCGAGCGCTAGCCCTGCAAATGCGCCGCCGCCAATGACAATGCTACCCTGTACTGACATACCCTGGATCCCGGCTAACTCTTGGCCTTGCTAGCAGACTTGAGCTGGGCGAAACAGTGCGGTGAAACAAGGGCCGTTTCCTCATGTCATTCCGGGGCGCGCAAGGCGCGAACCCGGATTATTGGCTCGAGATTCCACATTGCGCAAATGCGCAATGGGGTTCATCGCTTCGCGTGCCCCGGAATGACGAAATCCTTCGAAAGCGCCGACATGTCCAAAAGCCTGATCGACCTCATCTCCATCCTCGATATCGAGCCGCTCGAGGTGAATTTGTTCCGCGGCAACAGCCCGAAGACGAGCTGGCAGCGGGTGTTCGGCGGGCAGGTGATCGGGCAGGCGATGGTCGCGGCCTGCCGCACGGTGGAGGGCCGGCTGCCGCATTCGCTGCATTGCTATTTCATCCTGCCGGGCGACCCGCAGGTGCCCATCATCTACCAGGTGGAGCGCCTGCGTGACGGCAAGAGCTATTCGACCAGGCGCGTCACCGCGATCCAGCATGGCAATGCGATCTTCTCGATCATGGTCTCGTTCCATGCCGAGGAGGAGGGCGCCTTCGATCACCAGGACAAGATGCCGGATGTGCCACCGCCGGAAAAGCTGACGGCGGAGGAAGTGTCGAAGCAGCCGATATTCCGCGAGATGCCGGAGTTTATCCGCCGCTATTACGAATCCGATCGTCCGATCGAGCTGCGCCCGGTCGAGCTCAGCCGCTATTTCGGCCAGAAGATCGAGGACGGCCGCATCCATGTCTGGATCAGGACTGCAGCAAAGCTGCCGGACGATCCGGCGCTGCATATGTGCGCGCTCGCCTATGCCTCGGACTTCTCGCTGCTCGATGCGGTGATGGCGCGCTACGGTCGCACGCTGTTCGACAAGCGCATGATGCCGGCAAGCCTCGATCACGCGATGTGGTTTCACCGTCCATTCCGCGCCGACGAATGGCTGCTTTACGCCCAGGATTCGCCGAGTGCGCAATCAGGCCGCGGCTTGACCCGCGGCCTGATCTTCAAGCCCGATGGCACGTTGGTGGCCTCCGTCGCGCAGGAAGGCTCCGTGCGCGAGCGGAAGGGCTGAGAGCTAGAGCATGATCCGGAAAAGTGTGCAGCGGTTTTCCCTCGCGACAAACGCGGAACGCGTTTGCGCGGAGATCATGCTCAAACAACAAACTAAAGCGCGATGACGATTCATCCCAATCTCATCGCGCTTTAGACCGACCCCTTTGGCACGAGCTCGGTCTGCGACGCCATCCAGCCCATCATCCAGCGATACATCCAGGGAATCGGGATGATGAAGCTGCACAGGATGGCAGTCACGATCGCGCGCCAAAGGAACTCGAGTCCGGTGCCCTTGAAGACGATGTCGCGCCGCGTGCCTGCAATGTTGCGGCACAGCCAGCGGACCTGGGCAACCATGACCCACGCCCAGCCGATGATGGTGATGAAGGAGATCGCCAGCAGCAGGTTCCAGCCGATATAGGCCCAGATCGAGCCCGTGAAGCTGAGGCCGAGCGGCTGCCCGTTGGAGGCGAGGTTCGCGACCATCCATTTGATCAGCAGCCAGTACAGAACGAGCTCGGCGATGAAGAGCAGGTTGTTGAGCAACTGGACGCCGCTGAAATAGGCGACGATGGCGAGAACAATGAAGCCGAAATACCACGGCACCAGCGTCATCGCATTGCCGGTGAAGCTGAGATTCGGTCGTCCTGGAACCTTCACGCAGGACACGATCCACTGCGTGTACCAGACGAACACCCAGGGCGCCGGAATGATCAGCATCGTGCCGATCAGCATGACGATGGTGCGCCAGGTGGACTCCAGGATGCCGAAATCGATCGCGAGCGCGGAGCCACCGCCGCTGTAACTGCCGCCGCTATAGCCCCCGGGAGAAGCCATCGTGGGTGGCCCACCCGTCGGAACGATCGGCGGCGCGCCGCCGCCAGCCATCAATCCCGGAATTTCGGCCGCCTTCTGCCAGCCCGCCATGCCCTCGGTCCACACCAGCGTGTCCGGGCGGACCACGCCCTGGGCAATGAGATCGCGGAATTGACCTTCCGGATAGGGCCCCTGCTGCTTGCCCTCGGCTGCGTAGAACCAACTCGCCATGAAATGCCCCCCTTCAGTCCCAAAATACTTTTGTACCGGCCGGGACGGTTCGGTTCACCGCATCCATGCCAAAAATGGATTGTGAAGGACGACCCGCAGCTCTGTACAGAGGGCGGCGGCCCAGACTGCTCCGCCTTTTTCTCTCTTCAACCTGCAACATTTTTATGCCATTTGCCCGGAAAGATGCCAGATTGACGCAGCGCCATCTGCGCATTGTTTGGCGAAGCTCCGGGAAACAGGCCTGACCATGAAACTCGTCGTCGCGATCATCAAACCCTTCAAGCTCGATGAGGTCCGCCAGGCACTGACGGCGATCGGCGTGCACGGCATGACCGTCACCGAGGTGAAGGGCTACGGCCGCCAGAAGGGCCATACCGAAATCTATCGCGGCGCCGAATATGTCGTGAACTTCCTGCCCAAGCTCCGGATCGAAATCGCGGTGCCCTCCGAGATCGCCGAGAAGGCCGTCAACGTCATCACCTCGACGGCGCGCACCGGGCAGATCGGCGACGGCAAGATCTTCGTCACGCCGATCGACCACGCGCTGCGCATCCGCACCGGCGAGACCGACAGCGACGCGCTCTGAATTCGACTATGTCGCAAGACCCTCATGGTGAGGAGCGCGGAACGCGCGGCCCCGGACGATGCTGCGCATCGCCGGGCGAACCATGAAGGCCCGGCTCTCACCCACGGCCATCCTTCGAGACGCGCGCAAGCAGGCTCCTGATCGTCACCACCGCGCTGGTCCTGGTACCGAACAGCCTCAGGCCGCTTCGGGCTTGCGCAACACATAAGTGTATGCTTATGTATTACCATGATCGAAGCAGACATCTTCAAGGCGCTGGCCGACCCGACGCGCCGAAAGGTCTTTGAAAAGCTCGCTGGCGGAAGCCTGAACGCCAGTGCTTTGCGCGACGGATTGGACATCAGCCAACCGGCGATGTCGCAGCATCTCGCGGTTCTGCGTGCAGCAGGCCTCGTGCGCGAACAGCGGCAGGGCCGATTTGTGAACTACGAGGTCGACCCCAACGGCATCGCCACCATCGGAACATGGCTTGCGCGCTACCGTGCCTACTGGCCGAAGCGCATGGAAGCGCTCGCCGATCTCTTGAAGGACATGGATCAATGAGCGACGCAGCGAAGCCTGATCAAGCCGATACAGCCCTGGTGCTCGAATACGACTTCGATGCGCCGCCCGCCAAGGTCTGGCGCGCCGTGACCATTCCGGCGCTGCGCGAACGCTGGCTACCGGATTGCGACCTCGCCGGCGCCGAGCCCGAATCATCGGTCGCAGGCGAAGAGGTGCGTTACCGGCTTCGTGATCCCGAACCGCCGTTTCGCGAAAGCCATGTCATCTTCCGGATCGAGCCGAACGAGGACGGCGGCACCCGCTTTCGCATCATCCAGCAAGCCTGCGACGAGCGCGTAACGCTGCCGAAGCCGGCCAACACGAATTGCTGCCTGATGCGCGCGGCCTGACGGAAAACAGACTTCATCACCTGCAGACATGGAGGTCGCCGATGCGCGACATGCTTCAGCTCGTCCCTATGGTCGTCGAACAGTCGAGCCGCGGCGAGCGATCCTTCGATATCTACTCCCGCCTCTTGCGCGAGCGCATCATCTTCCTCAACGGCGAAGTCAATGATGCAATGTCCGGCTTGGTCTGCGCGCAGCTCTTGTTCCTGGAGGCGGAGAACCCGAACAAGCCGATCAATCTCTACATCAATTCCTATGGCGGCGTGGTCACCAGCGGATTTGCCATGTACGACACCATGCAGTTCATCAAGGCGCCGGTCCATACGCTCTGCATGGGTACCGCGCGCTCCATGGGGTCGTTCCTGCTGATGGCCGGCGAGCCCGGCCACCGCGCCGCCCTGCCCAATGCCAGCCTCCACGTGCATCAGCCGCTCGGCGGCTTTCAAGGCCAGGCGTCTGACGTCCTGATCCATGCAACCGAAATGCAGGAAACCAAGCGGCGCATCATCCAGCTCTATGCCCGACATTGCGGGCGCCCTGAGCAGGAGGTGGAACGGACCCTGGACCGCGACCACTTCATGAACGCGCAGCAGGCGGTCGAATGGGGGCTGATCGACAGGGTTTTTGCGGAGCGCAGCGCCACCTGAGGGTCCGAGAGGACCCTTCGGCCGCTACATCCGGCTGCTCCATGCACATCTCCCAGCGTGGTGCGGCGCTGCAGCACGCGCCGAGCCCAAGGTACCTTTCCGCTGCCCTACACGTGAGCAACATTGTGTCGGCAGCCTGTCGTGCATCGGTTTTGAGCAGGCATGACTACGTTTTAGGCGCGACCTATTAGCGCAGTGCAGCGCGACCCCCGCAAGGCGTGAAAAACCTCGCATTCATAATCCGTTAGGCAAGGACGTCGATCTGGCACGGCATTTGATTCTCAGAGCCCGGCTGTGCCCGCGGTGTGAAGCTTCTCCTCGTGGTGAACCAGTCGAGAACGCCCGGCCACGTCCGGACCGGGCCCAAGCGGGGATAGGACCCATGAAAATTGTTATGGCGATAATCAAGCCATTCAAGCTGGAAGAAGTCCGGGACGCCCTGACCGCCATCGGCGTTCACGGTCTCACGGTGACGGAAGTCAAGGGATATGGCCGGCAGAAGGGCCATACGGAAATCTACCGCGGCGCCGAATACGCCGTGAGCTTCCTGCCCAAGATCAAGATCGAAGTCGCTGTCGCTTCCGAGCAGGTCGACAAGACCATCGACGCCATCACGTCGGCTGCGAAAACAGGGCAGATCGGCGACGGCAAGATCTTCGTCATCAGCCTCGACCACGCGGTCCGCATCCGCACCGGCGAGGCCGACGCCGCGGCACTTTGATTTCGCGCTCAACCTTATCGAATCAGGAGAAAATGAAATGACGTTTAAGCGTCCCTATGGCGCGGGACTGGCCGCCCTCGCAGTCGGCATGTTCGCTGCGACCGCAGCCTACGCCGAGCCAACGGTCAACAAGGGGGATAACGCCTGGATGCTGACATCGACAGTGCTCGTGCTGTTGATGACGATCCCGGGTCTTGCGCTGTTCTATGGCGGTCTCGTCCGCTCCAAGAACATGCTCTCGGTTCTCGCCCAGGTCTTCTACACGGTCTGCGTCGTCACCGTGCTCTGGGCCCTCTACGGCTACAGCCTTGCCTTCACCGGCGGTTCGGACTTCATCGGCGGCTTCTCCAAGGCCTTCATGATGGGCATCACGACGGACTCGAAGGCGGCGACCTTCAGCGTCGATGCCAACATCTCGGAACTCGTCTACGTCTGCTTCCAGATGACCTTCGCGGCGATCACGCCCGCCCTCATCGTCGGCGCCTTTGCCGAGCGCATGAAGTTCTCGGCGGTCGCGCTGTTCATTCCGCTCTGGGTCACGCTGATCTACTTCCCGATCGCGCACATGGTCTGGTACTGGCCCGGCCCGGATGCGATCCAGGATGCTGCCAAGGCTCTGGCTGCTGCGGGTGATGCGGCGGCAAAGACTGCGGCCCAGGCCCAGCTCGACCAGGTCAACGCCGATGCCGGCTGGATCTTCAAGAAGGGCGCGATCGACTTCGCGGGCGGCACCGTCGTGCACATCAACGCCGGCATCGCCGGTCTCGTCGGCGCACTGCTGATCGGCAAGCGCACCGGCTACGGCAAGGAGCTGATGGCCCCGCACTCGCTGACCATGACCATGATCGGCGCCTCGCTGCTCTGGGTCGGCTGGTTCGGCTTCAACGCCGGCTCCAACCTGGAAGCCAATGGCGGCGCAGCCCTCGCCATGACCAACTCCTTCGTCGCCACCGCAGCCGCCGCGCTCGCGTGGATGTTCGCGGAGTGGATCGTGAAGGGTCATCCTTCGGTGCTCGGCGCGCTCTCCGGCGCGGTCGCAGGCCTCGTGGCGGTGACGCCGGCGGCCGGCTACTCCGGCCCGATGGGTGCGATCGTGCTCGGCCTCGTCGTCGGCATCGTCTGCCTGTTCTTCTGCACCGTGGTGAAGAATGCGCTCGGCTACGATGACTCGCTCGACGTGTTCGGCGTGCACTGCGTCGGCGGCATCGTCGGTGCGCTCGGCACCGGCATCCTCGTCAATCCGGCGCTGGGTGGTGCTGGGATCATCGACTACACCGCGATCCCGCCGAAGGTTGCCGATTACGACCTCGTGGCGCAGATGACCTCTCAGGTCTGGGGCGTCGGCACCACCCTGGTGTGGTCGGGCATCGGCTCGGCGATCCTCTACAAGGTCGTCGACGTGATCGTTGGCCTGCGCGCCAATGTCGAGACCGAGCGTGAAGGCCTCGACATCACCGAGCACACCGAACGCGCCTACAACATGTAACGCTCTCCTCCCGGAGGCGACCTTCGAAGGAAGATCGCATCCAGAACTGCGGTTTGGGCACATACCCGGCAATGCCCCGACCGTTGAGGGGCTCCAGCGCAAGTTGGAGCCCCTTTCTTTTTGCGGTGTCACAAAAGAAAAACTTGCCAAGCAAGCGGGCCGGCGCAGAAATACGACCTCAACGAACAACAAAAGGGAGGTCGTCATGCGGCTGGAAGGTGGATGCTATTGCGGCGAGGTGCGTTACGTTGCCGAGGGCGATCCGATGATGCAGGCGCAATGCCATTGCCGAGAATGCCAGTACATCTCGGGCGGCGAGCCCAACACCTTCATCGCGATGCCGGCGTCCGGCTTCACCTACATCACCGGCCAGCCCAAGCAGTTTACGCGCAAGGACCTCGAGCGCGCCGTGACACGGGAATTCTGCGCCGAATGCGGCACGCATCTGGTGACGAAGGTCCCTGGCCTGCCGGCCGCGATCGTGAAGGTCGGCACGCTGGACGATCCTGCGCAGTTCAAGCCGCAGATCGCGATCTATACCTGCGACAAGCAGGAGTTCCACCAGATTCCCGCGGGCATCCCGACATTCGAGAAGCTGCCACCGCATTAGGAGCAGAATGGCTTTAGCTTGATCGATGCGGGCCACGGGCTCGCTCAACCTCTCCCGCTTGCGGGGGAGGTCGGCGCGAAGCGCCGGGTGGGGCTCTATCCTCTTGGAGATTGTCCCGTTGCGGAGACACCCTCTCCCTGACCCTCTCCCGCAAGCGGGCGAGGGAGCGCACCGCCTTCGTGGCAATCTAGTCTGATCCCATGCCGTTCAGGCGCCAACCGGCAGATGATCACGCCGCCACGAGCGCGCGCTCGTCGGCCTCGACGACGCGATCGCGGCCGCGGCGCTTGGCAGCATAGAGCGCGCGGTCGGCGATCCGGATCAGCTCGGCGAGCTCGGCATCGGCGCAGGACACCGTGAAGCCGAGGCTGATGGTGACGCGCTCGAGGTTTTCGCCGATCGGGATTTCGCGGCTCGCGCAGCTCGCGCGCAGCGCCTCCGCATGCCGCTCAGCCTGGTCGCGGGTAACGCCGACCATGAGGCCGGCAAATTCCTCGCCGCCATAGCGCGCGACCAGCACGCCCTCGGTCCGGGCGAACTGCCGCAGCACGTCGGCAACCTCGACCAGCACCTCGTCGCCGGCGTCATGGCCGAAGCGGTCGTTGATCGACTTGAAATGGTCGATATCGCACAAGAACACCGTCACCGGCACACTGCGCTCGCGCGCGGAGGTCAGCGCGAGCGCCGCCGCATCGTCGAAGCCGCGGCGGTTGAAGAGGCCGGTGAGCTGATCGGTCTGCGAGATGCGCGCGAGCTCTCTGCGGGTCAGCGCCAATTCCTGCATCACAAGGCCCGAGCGATAGCTGAGGGCGCCGGACAGCAATGCCGAGATCGCGGTGGCGACGCACAGGCAAAAGCCGATGATGTAGCCGACACTCACCGTGGCGCTGAAATCCGTGCCGAGATGCAGCAGCAATGTCGATGCGGTCATCACGATGGCCAGGCCTGCGGCGATCGCCGCACGCCTTGCCGTGTGGCGAAGCACATCGCCATGTGTCGCAATCTGAATGGTCACCCGCCGCCCCCGCTTGTCGTCAGCAGCCATAACACCGGCAAGACTAGCGAATCGCCAACGCGAAAACCTTCTCGGAGGAGGGGGTTAACGGGGCGCAACGGGCTTGCCTAAAATGCCGGGAAACGGAACCGTCGATGGCCACGCATCCCCTGTTGACGGCGGCAATTATTCGGCTCTGGACGGGGGGACCGACCGATGGTTAATCGCGTCTTAACCTCGCCCTATCTATGGTGAACTGAACCGCTTCCGGCCGGTGCGACCTGCAACCGGCAGTTCCAAGAGTGCTGGCGCCCCAACGTATGGCTATGACCGCTTCATCCCGTGCGCCGCAGGGCAGTGGAAGCTCTGAGACCGAACGCTCGCCCTTCATCCGGCTGAACGAGCTCCTGGCCCCGCACCAGCCGGGCAAGTCCTTGATTACGCTCGCGGTTGGCGAACCGCAGCATCCGGTGCCCGACTTCGTAGGACCGGTGCTCGCAAAGCACATTGCCGAATTCGGCCGCTATCCGCTGGCCAAGGGCATCGAGCCGTTCCGCAAAGCTGCCGCAAGCTGGCTCGGCCATCGCTTCAAGCTGCCCCGGCCGATCGATCCCGAGAACGAGGTCCTGGTTCTCAATGGCAGCCGCGAAGGGCTGTTCTTCGCCGCGATCACGGCTGCACGCTATGTCGGCCCGCGCCCCGGCAAGCCAGCGATCCTGATGCCGAACCCGTTCTATCCGGTCTACGGCGCCGGCACCCGCGCAGCAGCTTGCGAGCTGGTCTATCTGCCAACGACGGTCGAAAACGGTTTCCTGCCCGATCTCGACGCGATCGACGAAGCGACGCTGGCGCGCACCGTGGCGTTCTATATCGCCTCGCCCGCCAACCCGCAGGGCTCGATCGCCTCGCGCGACTACTTCACCCGCCTGAAGGGCCTCGCCGATCGCTATGGCTTCGTCATCCTGAGCGACGAGTGCTACTCGGAGATCTATACGCGGGAAGCGCCGGGCAGCGCGCTCGAATGCGCCGGCCCCGACTTCACCCGCGTCGTCGCCTTCCAGTCGCTCTCCAAGCGCTCGAACCTGCCGGGCCTGCGTGTCGGCTTCGCCGCCGGCGACAAGAAATTCTTGAGCCTGTTTCTCGAGCTGCGCAACGTGGCCGCGCCTCAGGTTCCGGTCCCGCTCCAGCATGTCGCCACCGTCGCCTATGGCGACGAGGCGCATGTCGAGGAGAACCGCAGGCTCTACCGCATCAAGTTCGATCTCGCCGACCAGATCCTCGGCAACCGCTACGGCTATCGCCGGCCCGAAGGTGGCTTTTGCGTCTGGCTCGATACCTCGCCGCTCGGCAGCGACGAGGCCGTGACCTTGAAACTCTGGAAGGAAGCCGGCGTGCGGGTCGTGCCGGGCAGCTACCTGGCGCGGCTCCAGCCGGACGGTTTCAATCCGGGCGCAGGCTTCATTCGCCTGGCGCTGGTGCAGAACGGCGAGGTCACCGCCGAAGCGCTGCACCGGCTCGTCGCGACGTTGGGTTAGGCGGATGAGCATGTCGGCAATCGAACGTGTCATCCCACTGGTCGGACACCTGCCGCCCTCGATCCGTGACGCGCTGACGCGCCGTGTGCGCGAGCTGACAGGTCTTGGCCTGATCGCGTTGTCGGGCGTCGCCGCAACCGCGCTGATGACCTGGTCGGTCCAGGACCCCAGTCTGAGCCACGCCACCTCGCGGCCGATCCGCAACATCCTCGGCTATGCCGGCGCGATCGGCGCCGATCTCGCGATGCAGATTCTCGGTCTCGGCGCCATCATGCTGATTCTCACCGTCGCGGTGTGGGGCTGGCGCATGATGACCCACCGCCCGTTCGATCGCGAGGCGCTGCGGCTCGGCTGCTGGATCCTCTGCACGGTGATCGCGTCGGGTTTTGCGAGCTGCTGGCCGCATGGCGGCGCATGGCCGCTGCCGACCGGGCTCGGTGGCGTGGTCGGCGACGCGCTGGTGCGCGCACCGGCCGTGATCTTCGGACCCGCGGGCGCCATCTATCGCATGGTTTTGGGGACGATCCTGTTCGTCGCGATGGCCACGACGTTCCTGATTGCCTGCGGTCTCGGCGCGCGCGAGCGTGACGACGACGAGCTGACGCCGATCGAGGACGACGACACCCCGTTCGAGGAAGAGGAAGAAGAGGAGCGCGGCTCGGTATCGCTCGGCTGGCTGTTCCATGCGCTGATGAGCACGAAGGCGCGGATCGTCTGGCTCTGTGGTGCCGCCTATCGCTCGTTGGTCTCGAGCGGGTCAAAGCCTCGCGCCGCGACTTTCGATCGCCAGGAGCCCAGTCTTGGCGGCCGCACGGCACCCCCGATTTCGCCGCATGCCGAGGACGAGGACTACGAGGAGGAGAGCGAGGAAGAGGAGGACGAAGAGGAGGAGGCGCCGGCCGCGCGCGCCCCGCGCAAGAAGGCTGCACCGAAGGCCGCTGCCAAGAAATCCTCCGACAAGTTCGACCTTCCGTCTGTCTCCATGCTTGCCGCGCCAAAGGCCGGCGATCGCCAGCCACTCAGCAAGGCCGAGCTGGAAACCAATTCGCGTTCGCTCGAAGGCGTGCTCGGGGACTTTGGCGTGCGCGGCGAGATCGTCAAAGCCAATCCGGGTCCGGTCGTCACGCTGTACGAGCTGGAGCCGGCGCCCGGCATCAAGTCGTCGCGCGTGATCGGCCTAGCCGACGACATCGCGCGCTCCATGAGCGCGCTGTCGGCGCGCGTCGCCGTCGTGCCCGGCCGCAACGCCATCGGCATCGAGCTGCCGAATGCGCATCGCGAAAAGGTGTACCTGCGCGAGCTGCTGGTGGCGAAGGAGGCGACCGAGACGGTGGCAAAACTGCCGCTCTGCCTCGGCAAGACCATCGGCGGCGACCCCGTCATCATCGATCTGGCGCGCACGCCGCACATGCTGATCGCCGGCACCACCGGCTCGGGCAAATCGGTCGCCATCAACACCATGATCCTCAGCCTGGTCTACAGGTTGCGGCCCGATCAGTGCCGGCTGATCATGGTCGATCCGAAGATGCTCGAACTCTCCGTCTATGACGGCATCCCGCATCTGCTCACCCCGGTCGTGACCGACCCGAAGAAGGCGGTGGTCGCGCTGAAATGGGCGGTGCGCGAGATGGAAGAGCGCTACAAGAACATGGCCAAGCTCGGCGTGCGCAACATCGACGGCTACAATGCGCGCCTGCTCGAAGTGAAGGCCAAGGGCGAGGAGCTCACGCGCACGGTGCACACCGGTTTCGACAAGGAGACCGGCAAGGCGATCTACGAGGACGAGAAGCTCGCGCTCGATCCGCTGCCCTACATCGTCATCATCGTCGACGAAATGGCCGACCTGATGATGGTCGCCGGCAAGGACATCGAAGGCGCGGTGCAGCGCCTCGCGCAGATGGCGCGTGCCGCCGGCCTGCACGTGATCCTCGCGACGCAGCGTCCGTCGGTCGACGTCATCACCGGCACCATCAAGGCGAACTTTCCGACCCGCATCGCCTTCCAGGTCACCTCCAAGATCGACAGCCGCACCATCCTCGGCGAGATGGGCGCCGAGCAGCTGCTCGGCCAGGGCGACATGCTCTACATGGCCGGCGGCGGCCGCATCAGCCGCGTGCATGGCCCGTTCGCCTCCGACGAGGAAGTCGAGAAGGTGGTGCGTCACCTCAAGACGCAGGGACAGCCGGAATACCTCGAAGCGGTCACCGCGGAAGAACCTGCCGAGGGCGAAGACGGCGCGGTTTTCGACGCCACCGGCATGGGTGCGGATGGCGGCGGCGACCTGTTCTCGCAGGCCGTCGCGATCGTCAAACGCGACCGCAAGGCCTCCACCAGCTACATCCAGCGCCGGCTCCAGATCGGCTACAACCGCGCCGCCTCGCTGATGGAGCGCATGGAACTGGAAGGTATTGTCGGACCGGCCAATCATGCCGGCAAACGCGAGATTCTGGTCGAGGAAGAGGACAGCCATATGTGAGGCGCAAGGCGCCGGAGCATGATCCGGAAAAGTGTGAGCGGTTTTCCGAAAAGATCATGCTCAAACAATAACCTAAGCGCGATGACGATTCGTCCCAATCTCATCGCGCTTTGGCCTCACAATGAGTTTTTCACCCAAAAACGATCTCCGCTTTTGCCCGAAACCACGGTAAAAGGGCGCCAAGCCACACAGGACGTCGCGTTGACCGGAAATTCAGATATTCGATTTGCTGCCTCCTTCGCCGCGCGCAGCGCGCGGCTTGTGGGCATGCTTGTCATCACCGCCTCGATGGCTGCCGCCAGCGCGACGTCGTTCGCGCAGACCGTCCCCGTTCCGAAACCGGCGCCGAAGGGCCGCGACGGCGGACAGATGAGCGGCGGGCCCGCCACGACCGGCGCCACCCAGACGCCGCCCAATCCGATCATCCCGGATCCGCGCCGCAACGTGCCGAGCAGCATTTTCCAGACCTTTGACGACAAGCAGAAGGCACAGGCCGCCAGGGTCAGCGCCTATCTGTCGTCGCTGCAGACTCTGGTCGGCAATTTCGTCCAGGTCGGGCCGGACGGCAGCAAGACGCAAGGCGACTTCTACATCCAGAAGCCCGGCAAGATGCGCGTCGAATACGATCCGCCCAATCCGATCGACATCATCGCCGACGGATCCTCACTCGTGGTGCGCGACCGCAAGCTCGCGACGCAGGACGTCTATCCGCTGTCGCAGACACCGCTGCGCTTCCTGCTCTCGGACCGCATCGACCTGATGAAGGACACCAACGTCGTCAACGTCACCGCGGACGATCTCTTCGTCAGCGTCACCATCGAGGAGAAGCAGGCGCTGATCGGCACCAGCCGCCTGCTGCTGATGGTCGGCGCCAAGGACGGCCAATTGAAGCAATGGACGGTGACCGACCCGCAGGGCTACGACACCACCTTCGCGGTCTATAATCTCGACAGCACCAAGAAGCTCGATCCGAACATGTTCAAGATCGACTTCACCAACTACAACGTCCCGTCGCCGGGATAGATCTCCGCTGCTGTAGGTGTCGTAGGGCGGGCAAAGCGAAGCGTGCCCACCATTTTTGTACGAAATTGAGAGAAGATGGTGGGCACGGCGCCATGCGCCTTTGCCCACCCTACGAGAGCTTGCTATGACGCATCCCTCATGCGTCTCTCCCTGACAACCTGGAACATCAATTCGGTGCGGCTGCGCATCGATCTCGTCGCCAAATTCCTCAAGAGCGCACGGCCGGACGTGCTGTGCCTGCAGGAGACCAAGTGCATCGACGATGCCTTTCCGCTCAAGCGCTTCAAGCGGCTCGGTTATGAGCACATCGCACTGAACGGGCAGAAAGGCTATCACGGCGTCGCCATCGTCTCGAAGCTGCCGTTCGAGGCAACCGACATCCGCACCTTCTGCGACAAGATCGATTCACGCCACATCTCGGTGTCGTTCGGCGAGAAAGCAAACATCGCAAAGCCGCTGGTGCTGCACAATTTCTACGTCCCCGCCGGCGGCGACATTCCCGATCCCGCTCTGAACGAGAAATTCGACCACAAGCTTCGCTTCCTCGACGAGATGAAGGCGTGCGAGCCGCTGCACCCGCGCGGGGAGGATCGCCACATCCTGGTCGGCGACCTCAACGTCGCACCGCATGAGAACGACGTCTGGTCGCACAAGCAGCTTCTGAAGGTGGTCTCGCACACGCCGATCGAATGCGAGAAGCTGCTGGCAGCGCTCTCCGCCGGCGAATGGGTCGACGTCGCGCGCGAGCGCATTCCGATGTCGGAGAAGGTCTATACGTGGTGGAGCTACCGCGCCGCCGACTGGACCGTCGGCGACCGCGGCCGCAGGCTCGACCACATCTGGGTCTCGCGCGCGCTCAAGGATGCGGTCAGCGACTTCAGGATTCTTCGCGATGCGCGGAGCTGGGAGCGTCCGTCCGACCACGTGCCGGTAACGGTGACGCTGGAGGTGTAGTCGCCAACCACAACCGAAGCCCTCATCCTGAGGAGCGCGCTCGCGCGCGTCTCGAAGGATGAGCCGCGGGCAACACTCGGGCCTTCATGGTTCGAGACGGCGCTGACGCGCCTCCTCACCATGAGGAGCAGCTAAAGCGTGATGGCATTAAGTTCGATAGCCTGAATTTTTGAGGTAGTTGGCGCATTCCTCGGGGGTGAAGGCATC
>NZ_JBANBA010000066.1:0-50865 GCF_059803475.1 Bradyrhizobium sp. UFLA05-89
CCCCTACACGGACGCTGAGCGCGCCTCGATCGCCCGCAACCGTTCGCGCCTGTTCGCCGGTAGCCCAGCGACCGTGCAGCAGAAGCTGAAGCCGCTGCTCGACGCGAGCAAGCCGGACGAATTGATGGTGATCACGGCGGTCTATGACCATGAGGCGCGGAAGAAGTCGTATTCGCTGCTGGCCGATGCATTCGGGCTGGTGAAGAAAGAGGCGGCGTAGAAGCTATCGTGCCCCTGGATCCCGGCTCGCGCGTCCGGGACACGGGAAGCTAATCCAGCTTCTCGCTGAACGTCGCGCGGAACGGATGGCCCGGATACACGCCGACGATGCGGAATTCCCGGGAGAAGAATTTCAGCTCCTCGAGCGCGAAGGCGAGCCCCTTGTCGTTGGGATGGCCGTCGACATCGGCGTAAAACTGCGTCGCGAAAAAATTGCCGTCGACCATGTAGCTTTCGAGCTTGGTCATGTTGACGCCGTTGGTGGCAAAGCCGCCCAGCGCCTTGTAGAGCGCAGCGGGCAGGTTGCGCACCCGGAATACAAAAGAGGTGACCAGCGGGCCCGAATCCTGCTCGGCCCATTTCGCCTCGCGGGCGAGCACGACGAAGCGCGTGGTGTTATGGGCCTCGTCCTCGATGTCCTCGGCCAGAATGTCGAGGCCGTAGATCTTTGCGGCAAGCCGCGAGGCAATTGCGGCGACGCTCTTGTCCTTGCGTTCGGAAATATCGCGCGCGCTACCGGCGGTGTCGGCGGCCACGATCGGTTTGACGCCGAGCTTGCGGATGATGCGCCGGCACTGGCCGAGCGCATGCACATGGCTCTCCACGCTCTTGATGTCTTCGAGCCTGGTGCCCTTCACCGCCATCAATTGATGCCGGATCGGCAGGAACCACTCGCCGATGATGAAGAGGCCTGAGGCCGGCAGCAGATGGTGGATATCGGCGACGCGTCCCGCGACCGAATTCTCGATCGGGATCATGCCGAGATCGGCCTCGCCGGACGAGATCGCTGACAGCGCGTCCTCGAAGGTCGCGCACGGCATCGGCTCGGCGTCGGGATAGGCCTCGTCGATGGCGATGTGGGAATTGGCCCCAGGCTCGCCCTGGAATGCGATTTTCATCTTGCTCATGTCGGGCCTTGTAACAGCGGCTCAGGATTTGGAAAGGATGCTGCGGGCGGTCTCTAAGTCTGCCGCGGTGTCGACGCCGCGGGGCACGGTGTCGACGATGGTGAAGTCGATACGCATGCCAGCCTCCAGCGCCCGGAGCTGCTCCAGCTTCTCCTGCAATTCCAGCGGCGAGGGCGGCAGCGATACGAACCGCTCCAGCGCGGCGCGGCGGTAGGCGTAGAGGCCGATATGGTGGTAACGCGGTCCGTCTCCGGTAGGGGCGGTGGCGCGGGTAAAGTACAGCGCGCGCATCCGCTTACCCCCGAGCGAGGTTCCCACAGCTTTCACAACGCTGGGGGCGAGGTCCTCCTCCTCGGTATGGATTTGCGAGGCCAGCGTCGCGATGTCGACGGAAGGGTCGGCGAGCGGGGGCAGCACGTCGCGGATGTTGGCAGTCGAGATCGTCGGGAAATCGCCCTGGAGATTGACCACGATCTCGGCCTTGCCGTCCGGATCGAGCTTCTGCATGGCCTCGTGGATGCGGTCCGACCCCGACGGATGCTCGGGGCGGGTCATTACGGCGACGCCGCCATGCGCGGTGACGACATCCGCGATCTCCTGCGTGTCGGTAGCGACTGCAACCCGGCCGATCGCGGCGGCTTCCGCCCGGCGCATCACATGCACGATCATCGGCAGCCCGGCGATGTCCTTGAGCGGCTTGCCGGGCAGGCGGGTGGCCGCCATGCGAGCCGGGATCAGCACTAGAATGCGGGGATCGGTCATCGGATCAAGGGCCTGGAAACGGTCGTTTTCCGCACCGGGAAATCGGGTGGGGATGGGAGGAAAGCGGGGCCGTTTATACGGGTTGCCAGACCACGGGCAAACCGATATCTCAATGGCAAAACTCGGGGGAACGATAAGGAACATTTGATTCTCCCGAGGCACGTCCTGGCGGCCGCTTGGGGCCGCTTTATCCTTCTTGCGGTGTGGGGCCTGGCCGGAAATGGACTCTTTCGAACTCAACAAGATCCTCGGTGCCATCCTCGGCACCTGCCTCATTCTCCTGGTGACAAGCTTCACCGCCCAGGCCTTGTTCGCTGCGAAACCGCCGGAGAAGCCCGGCTTCGAGATCGCCGTGAAGGAAGAGGCTGGCCATGGCGCCGAGGGCGGCGCGGCGGCGGCGTCGTCGGAGCCGATCGAAAAACTGCTCCAGACCGCCTCCGTGGAAAAGGGCGCTTCTGCCGCCAAGAAGTGCGGCGCCTGCCACACCTTCGAGAAGGGCGGCCCGAATCGCGTTGGTCCGAACCTCTACGGCGTCGTTGGCCGCGCCCGTGCCACCGAAGCTGGCTTCAACTACTCCGCCGCGATGAAGGGTAAGGGCGGCGAGTGGACCATCGACGATCTCAACAAGTTCATCACCAACCCGAAGGGCTTCATTCCCGGGACGGCGATGGGCTTCGCCGGTATTCCGAAGGATTCGGAGCGCGCCGACGTCATCGCGTATCTGAATAGCCTGGCCGATAGCCCGAAGCCGCTGCCGACTGCGGCGAAGTAAGATCGCCAAAAGATTATGCTGACCCGCGGCCAGGCTCGAAAAGCCTGGCCGTTTCCTTTTTCCTTATCTGTCGCTTGACGCCTCGCAGCGTTGTTATCGGGGCGTTTCGTCGCAGCGAACCGTCCCCGCGGCCTTCCAAGATGAGGAAAAAGCAACACAATCGGTCGAAACCTTGCCGTATATTGGGGCCTTAAAGGGGTAACCTCCTTCAAGACAGGGACGTTCATTTGGCCATTACCCGACGCGATCTTCTGCTAGCCGGCGCTGCGACTGCTGCGCTCCCCGCCCTCGGTTCCGCCGTCGGCATTCCGATCATTGGCGCCGCGCAGGCGCAATCGGCCGGTGAACTTCCCTGGCGCCATGGTCTGTCCCTGTTTGGCGACATCAAGTACCCCGCCGATTTCAAGCGCTTCGACTACGTCAATCCGGACGCGCCGAAGGGCGGCATCGCGCGCATGATCTCGATCGGCACCTTCGACAATTTCAACATTGCGGTTGCCGGCATCAAAGGCGTGATCGCACCGGCTGCCGGGCTGATCCACGAAACCCTGATGACTCGCGCGCAGGACGAAGTGGCGACGCAGTACGGTGAGCTTGCCGAAGCCGCCCAGCATCCGGACGATTTCTCCTGGGTGATCTATCGCCTCCGCAAGGAAGCCCGCTGGCACGACGGCAAGCCGGTCACGCCTGAGGACGTGATCTTCTCGCTGGAGACGCTGAAGAAGCAAAGCCCGATGTACGGGTCGTACTACCGCCATGTGGTGAAAGCCGAGAAGGTCGGCGAGCGCGACATCAAGTTTACCTTTGACGGTCCTGGCAACAGGGAACTGCCCACCATCGTCGGCGAGCTCACGGTGCTGCCAAAGCACTGGTGGGAAGGCACCGATGCGCAAGGGCGCAAGCGCGACATCGGTGCGACTACACTCGAGATTCCGCTCGGCTCAGGTCCATACCGGATCAAGGAATTCGTGGCGGGACGCTCGATCAAGCTCGAACGGGTCAAGGACCATTGGGGCGCGAACTTGCCGAGCCAGGTCGGGCAGAACAATTTCGACGAGTTGCGCTTCGAGTTCTTCCGCGACAACATCGTGGCGCTCGAAGCCTTCAAGGCCGATCAGGCCGACTGGATCGCAGAGAATTCCGCCAAGCAATGGGCGACCGCCTACGATTTTCCGGCAGTCACCGAGAAGCGGGTGGTCAAGGAAGAATTCCCGATCAACGATTCCGGTCGGATGCAGGCCTTCGTGGTCAACAGCAGGCGCGACCAGTTTAGGGACCCGCGGGTGCGGCGGGCTTTCAATTACGCCTTCGACTTCGAGGAGATGAACAAGCAGCTGTTCTTCGGTCAGTACAAGCGGATCAACAGCTACTTCGAGGGCACGGAGCTTGCCGCAACCGGCCTGCCTCAGGGTGAGGAATTGCAGATCCTCGAGACCGTGAAGGACAAGGTGCCGCCGGAAGTCTTCACCACGCCGTACCAGAATCCGGTCGGCGGCAATCCGGAAGCGGTGCGCGCCAACTTGCGTGAAGCGGCAAAGCTCCTGAAGGAGGCGGGCTTCGAGGTACGCGATCACAAGCTGGTCGACGCCTCTGGCAAGGTTCTGACGGTTGAAATCCTGGTCCAGGATCCCTCGTCCGAGCGTATCGCACTGTTCTACAAGCCGTCGCTGGAGCGGATTGGCGTCAATACGTCGGTCCGCACGGTCGACGACGCCCAGTATCAGAACCGGCTGCGGAGCTTCGACTTCGACATGATCATCGATCAGTGGGGCCAGTCGCTCTCGCCGGGCAACGAGCAGCGCGAGTATTGGGGATCGCAGACGGCCGACGTGCCCGGCGCGCGCAACACCATCGGGATCAAGAATCCGGCCGTGGATGCATTGATCGAGAAAGTGATCTTCGCCAAGGACCGCCCTGGGCTCGTTGCCGCAACGCGCGCGCTCGATCGCGTGCTGCTGTGGAATTTCTACGTTGTGCCCCAGTTTACCTATTCGTTCTCGCGCTACGCCCGGTGGGACCGCTTCAGCCATGCCGAGCCGCTGCCGAAATATGGCAGGTCAGGCCTGCCGACGCTGTGGTGGTATGACGCCGAGAAGGCCGCCCGAATCGGAAAACGCTCTTGAGGAAGCTTTCGCGCATGGCGCAGCTTTCACGACGGCACGTGCTGGCCATGGGCGCCGGCGGCGCCTTGAGCGCATCGCTGAGCCCGGCTTGGCTGCGCGGCGCGCAGGGGTCGGAGATGCCGGCCGAGATGCACGGAATCTCGGCGTTCGGCGATCTCAAATATCCGGCCGACTTCCACCATTTCGACTACGTCAATGTCGATGCGCCGAAGGGCGGCACGTTCTCGCTGATCCCGTCGGTGCGCGCCTACAATCAATCCTTCTTCACATTCAGCTCGCTCAACGCCTTCATCCTCAAAGGCGAGGGCGCGCAGGGCATGGATCTGACTTTCATCTCGCTGATGGCGCATGCGGGTGATGAGCCCGATGCGATGTACGGCTATGCCGCCAAATCGGTGCAGATCTCCCCGGACAAGCTCGCCTACCGTTTCACGATTCGGCCCGAGGCGAGGTTTCACGACGGTGGGAGGCTGACCGCGCATGATGTCGCCTTCTCCATCAACACGCTGAAGGAGAAGGGCCATCCGTTGGTCCAGTTGCAGATGCGCGACGTCAAGGGCGCCGAGGCGCTCGATGACTCCATCGTAGTGGTGAATTTCGCCGAGAAGCGCGCGCGCGACGTGCCGCTCTATGCGGCAGGCCTGCCGATCTTCTCGAAGGCTTATTACGCGACGAGGCCGTTCGAGGAATCGACGACGGATGTCCCGCTCGGCTCGGGCCCCTACAAGGTCGGGAAGTTCGAAATCAATCGCTACATCGAGTTCGAGCGGGTGAAGGACTGGTGGGCTGCCGACCTGCCGGTCTGTCGCGGCAGCAACAATTTCGACGTCGTGCGCTACGAGTACTACCGCGATCGCGACGTCGCGTTCGAGGGCTTCACCGGCAAGAACTACTTCTATCGCGAGGAATTCACCTCGCGCATCTGGGCGACGCGCTACGATTTTCCGGCCATCAAGGACGGCCGCGTCAAGCGAGAATCGGTGCCGGACCGAACGCCGTCAGGCGGCCAGGGCTGGTTCATCAACACCCGCCGCGACAAGTTCAAGGACGCCAGGATTCGCGACGCCATGAACTGCGCGTTCGACTTCGAGTGGACCAACAAGACCATCATGTATGGCGCCTATGCCCGCACAATCTCGCCGTTCCAGAACTCTGACCTCGTTGCGCAAGGCATGCCCTCGCCGGAGGAGTTGAGGCTGCTCGAGCCCTATCGCGGCCAGGTCCCCGATGAGGTGTTTGGCGAGCCCTACGTGCCGCCGGTGACGGACGGCTCGGGCCAGGACCGCACGCTGTTGCGCAAGGCGCAGCAGTTGCTCCAGGAGGCAAAGCTTCCGGTCAAGGATGGCAAGCGTCTGCTGCCGAATGGCGACGTCTTCACCGTCGAGTTCCTGATCGACGAGCCGTCGTTCCAGCCGCATCACGCCTCCTTCATCAAGAACCTGAACACGCTTGGGATTGAGGCCAGTCTGCGCGTCGTCGATGCCGTCCAGCATCGCGCGCGGGTCGAAGGGTTCGATTTCGACGTCGCGATCGAGCGCATCAGCATGACGCCGACCCCCGGTGACAGCCTGCGGACCTATTTCACCTCGCAGGCCGCAGCCACGAAGGGATCCCATAACCTGGCCGGCGTCGCCAATCCTGCGATCGATGCGCTGGTGGAGAAAGCGATGGCGGCCAATACGCGCGATGAACTGACGGTCGCCTGCCGTGCTATCGATCGCGTCTTTCGTGCCGGGCGCTATTGGGTGCCGCAATGGAACAACACCAGCCACCGACTGGCCTATTGGGACATGTTCGATCACCCGAAGGAGTTGCCGCGGTACCAGCTGAGTGACTATTCCAGCGACGTCGGCGAGCGGACTCTGTGGTGGTATGATGCCGCCAAAGCCGCCAGGCTCGATCAGGCGAAGTAGCTCATGAGCGCCTATATCGCCCGCCGTATCCTCCTGATGATCCCGACGCTGCTCGGGATCCTCTTCATTTCCTTCGTGGTGGTGCAATTCGCACCGGGCGGCCCGGTGGAGCGCGTGATCGCGCAGCTCTCCGGCGCCGACACCGGCGGCACCTCGCGCATCTCGGGCGGCGGCGATTTCGCGCAGCGTGCGCCGGGACAGGTCGGCGCCGGCGCCGACGCGGTCAACTCGAAATACCGCGGCGCGCAGGGGCTCGATCCCGAGTTCATCAAGAAGCTGGAGCAGCAATTCGGCTTCGACAAGCCAGCGCCCGAGCGCTTCCTGATGATGGTCTGGAATTTCGCGCGGTTCGATTTCGGCACCAGCTACTTTCGCACCGTCAGCGTCATTCAGCTCATCAAGGAGAAGCTGCCGGTCTCGATCTCGCTCGGCATCTGGCTGACGCTGATGACGTACCTGATCTCCATACCGCTCGGCATCCGCAAGGCGGTCAAGGACGGCGCGCGTTTCGACACCTGGACGTCGGCGGTGATCGTGCTCGGCTACGCGATCCCCGGCTTCCTGTTTGCGATCCTCCTGATCATCCTGTTCGCCGGCGGCTCGTTCTTCAACTGGTTCCCGCTGCGCGGGCTGACATCGGACGGCTGGTCGCAATTCCCCTGGTACTGGAAGATCCTCGACTATTTCTGGCACCTGACCTTGCCCCTGATCTCGATGGCGCTCGGTGCATTTGCGACCATGACGTTTCTCACCAAGAATTCGTTCCTGGACGAAATCCGCAAGCAATATGTCATGACCGCGCGGGCCAAGGGCTGTAGCGAGCGACAGGTGCTCTACGGCCACATCTTCCGCAACGCCATGCTGATCGTGATCGCGGGTTTCCCTGGCGCCTTCATCAGCGCCTTCTTCTCGGGCTCGCTTTTGATCGAGACCATCTTCTCGCTGGACGGGCTCGGGCTGCTGGGTTTCGAGAGCGTTCTCAACCGCGATTATCCCGTCGTGTTCGGCACGCTCTACATCTTTTCGCTGATGGGGCTCGTGGTCAATCTGATCTCCGACCTGACCTATATGTGGATCGATCCCCGGATCGATTTCGAGGCGCGGGAGGTCTGATGTCGGTCATCGCGCCCACACCGATCGAGACCAAGACCCAGGCGCCGCTGGGCGAGGCAGTACCCCCTACGGGCAAGGCGTTCGCCCCGTCGCCGCTCAACCGCCGGCGCTGGCAGAACTTCAAGGCGAACAGGCGCGGCTACTGGTCGTTCTGGATCTTCATGGTCCTGTTCGTGGTGTCGCTGTTCGCCGAACTGATCGCCAACGATCGTCCGTTCATGATCAAGTTCGACGGCCGTCTCTACTGGCCCGCTTTCGTTACCTATTCGGAGACCACCTTCGGCGGCGATTTCGAGACCGCGGCCGACTATCGCGATCCCTATTTGCAGAAGCTGATCAAGGACAAGGGCGGCCTGATCGTCTGGCCGCTCATCCGCTATTCCTACGACACCCACAATCTCGACCTGCCGACACCCGCGCCGTCGCCGCCAACCTGGATGCTGACGGAGGCGCAATGCAAGCCGGTGGTGGAGAAGAAGGGACTGAAGAGCTGCCGCGATCTCGAATACAACTGGCTCGGGACCGACGATCAGGGCCGCGACGTGGTTGCGCGTCTGATCTATGGCTTCCGCATCTCGGTGCTGTTCGGCCTCATCCTGACCATCGTCTCGTCGGTCATCGGCATCATCGCCGGCGGCGTGCAGGGCTATTTCGGTGGCTGGATCGATCTGTTGTTCCAGCGCTTCATCGAGATATGGAATGCGATTCCCTATCTCTATCTGCTGCTCATCATATCGGCGGTGCTCCCGCCGGGCTTCTTCATCCTGCTCGGCATCATGGTGCTGTTCCACTGGGTGGCGCTGGTCGGCCTCGTGCGCGCGGAGTTCTTGCGCGGGCGCAATTTCGAATACATCCAGGCTGCACGGGCGCTCGGTGTCTCCAACGCCGTGATCATGTTCCGCCACCTCCTGCCGAACGCCATGGTGGCGACGATGACGTTCTTGCCGTTCATCGTCTCCTCATCGGTGATGACGCTCACGGCGCTGGACTTCCTGGGCTTTGGCCTGCCGCCCGGCTCGCCGTCGCTCGGCGAGATGTTGGCGCAGGCCAAGGCCAACGTGCAGGCGCCGTGGCTTGGTTTCTCCGGCTTCTTCGCCGTCGCGATCATGCTGTCGCTCCTGATCTTCACCGGCGAAGCGGTCCGCGACGCCTTCGATCCGCGCAAGACGTTCAGGTAAGCGATGGACGCGATCAACCAGCCCCTTCTGAGCGTGCGCGACCTCTCGGTGGCCTTCCACCAGGGCGCAGGCACGACGCTCGCCGTCGACAAGGTGTCGTTCCAGATCAAGCGCGGCGAATGCGTGGCGCTGGTCGGCGAATCCGGCTCCGGCAAGTCGGTCAGCGCGCTCTCGGTCATGAAGCTTCTGCCCTATCCCAACGCCTCGCATCCCTCGGGAAGCATCCGCTTCAAGGGGCGTGAGATCCTGAACCTCTCGGAGCAGGAGATGCGCGGAATCCGCGGCAGCGACATCTCCATCATCTTCCAGGAGCCGATGACCTCGCTCAATCCGCTGCACACGATCGAGGCGCAGATCGGCGAGATCATCCAGCTCCACAATCCGACCAGCAATGCGCTGGCGCGCAAGCGGACGCTGGAACTCCTCGCCCAGGTCGGCATCCCCGATCCCGAGACGCGGCTCGCGAGCTATCCGCATCAGCTCTCCGGCGGTCAGCGCCAGCGCGTGATGATCGCGATGGCGCTCGCCAATGAGCCCGACCTGTTGATTGCGGACGAGCCGACGACGGCGCTCGACGTCACGGTGCAGGCGCAGATTTTGGCGCTGCTAGCCGAGATCCGATCGCGCCTCGGCATGAGCCTGCTCTTCATCACCCATGATCTCGGTATCGTGCGCCGTATCGCCGACACCGTCTGCGTGATGAACGGCGGCAAGATCGTCGAGCAGGGGCCGGTCGAGCAGGTCTTCACCAGCCCCAAGCATCCCTATACGCGTGACCTGCTCGCGGCCGAGCCGAAGCCGGATCCGGCGCCGCCGCAGCCGAACGCGCCGGTCGTGATGTCGGCCGACGCGCTGAAGGTCTGGTTTCCGATCAAGCGCGGTTTCCTGCGCAAGACGGTCGGACACATCAAAGCGGTCGACGGCGTCAGCGTCGCCGTGCGCAAGGGCGAGACGCTCGGCGTCGTCGGCGAGTCCGGCTCCGGCAAGACCACGCTCGGGCTTGCGCTCTTACGGCTGATCTCGTCGAACGGCCGCATCGTCTTCCTGGGGAAAGATATCCAGGGTCTGCGCTTCAAGGAGATGCGCCCGTTCCGCCGCGACATGCAGGTCGTGTTCCAGGATCCGTTCGGCTCGCTCAGCCCGCGCATGTCGGTCGCCGATATCGTCGGTGAGGGGCTTTCGGTGCATCAGCCGAAGCTTTCGCGCGAGGACCGCGAGGCACGCGTCATCAAGGCGCTGGAGGATGTCGGTCTCAATCCGGAAACGCGCTTCCGCTATCCGCATGAATTCTCCGGCGGCCAGCGCCAGCGCATCAGCATCGCGCGCGCGATCGTGCTCGAGCCGGATTTCGTCGTGCTGGATGAGCCGACCAGCGCGCTCGACATGCTGTTCCAGGCGCAGATGGTCGACCTTCTGCGCGAATTGCAGCGCAAGCGCGATCTCACCTACATGTTCATTTCGCACGATCTGCGCGTCGTGGCCTCGCTCGCCAGCCACCTGATCGTGATGCGCGGCGGCAAGGTGGTCGAGGAAGGGCAGGCGGCGGAGCTGTTCAAGAACCCGAAGACAGACTACACGCGCGCCCTGTTCGCGGCCGCGTTCCGGCTGGAGACGGCCGGCAACGGGGCGGTGGCGACGTAGGCTCCTCACCTCTCCCCATGGGCGAGGTGGTCCGAGTCACTTTCGCGAGATCAACCCAGCCGCTTGATCGCAATGACCTCGCTGCCGGCCTGCTTGATCCGCGCAATTGCCGGTTGGATCGCCTCGATCACCGTCGCCATGTGATGCGCGTTGGCGTGGACCATGGTGCTGCCATCGCGCACGATCGCGACATGGCCCTTCCAGAAAATCAGGTCGCCGCGTTGCAGCTTGGTCCTCTCATGCGGCTCCAGGGTTCGTCCGAGACCCGCCAATTGCATGTCGCTGTCGCGCGGGCAGCCGATGCCGGCGGCAGTGAGTGAAACCTGGACCAGCCCCGAGCAATCGATGCCGAATGAGCTCTTCCCGCCCCAGAGGTAGGGCGTGCCGACGAAGCGCTCGGCGACGGCGACCAAATCCGGCTCGCGGTGGTCGAGAGCGACGAGGTGCGTCTTCGGGAGATAGTGTCCCTCGCGGGTGATTGCGAAGGAGCCGTCCTCGCGCGTTACCGCGACTTTTGACCCCATCACGAGCGTGTCGGATGGCGGCAGCTTGATCGACGGGCCCGGAAAGGCAAAGGTCCGGAGCGCACTGACCTTGTTTGTCGGCGCAGCCGCGGGCTTGGCGAGCGTCGCATCGGGAACCCAGCCGACATAACCGTCACTTACGAGCTGGCCCCAGGCCCAGCCTTCGCCGTTGCGATCGTAGATCGTGACGCGCTCGCCGCGCAGCGCCTCGGTCATCAGCATCGCGCTCGACGACGGCTGCTCGCGCAGCGGCGCGATTGCCTCGACCACCTCGAATTCTTCGCCGGTGACGAAGCGCTCGGCCTGCACCTTGGCTTCGAGATATTTCGCGGCGATGTCGCCGCGTGCCGGCGTCACCCGAGGGTCATGCATAGCGTTCGCTCAAAAGTGCGAAGAGAGCGCGCGCGGCCTGGCATTCGCCGCCCTCGGGTCGCGCGGGTTTTGCCGATGGCGTCCAGGCGTAGATGTCGACATGCAGCCAGCTCTTCGCCTGCTCGACGAAACGCTGCAGGAACAGCGCGCAGGTGATCGAGCCGGCGAAGGCTCCGGATGGCGCGTTGGTGATGTTGGCCGTCTTGGAGTCCAGCCAGGAATCGTAAGCCGGCCATAGCGGCATGCGCCACAACGGATCGTTCTCCTTGACGGCGCAGCGCGCGACGTCGGCGGCAAGCGTCTCATCATTGGTGTAAAAGGGCGGTAAATCCGGGCCCAGCGCAACGCGTGCCGCACCGGTCAGCGTGCCCAGATCGATCAGCAGATCGGGCTTCTCCTCGTCCGCCAGCGCCAGCGCGTCGGCCAGCACCAGCCGGCCTTCCGCGTCGGTGTTCCCGATCTCGACCGTGATCCCCTTGCGCGAGGGGAAGATGTCGAGCGGCCGGAAGGCATTGCCGGCGACCGCGTTCTCCACGGCGGGGATCAGCACGCGCAGCCGCACCTTGAGCTTGGCACCCATCACCATGCGCGCGAGCGCCAGCACGTTGGCCGCACCGCCCATGTCCTTCTTCATGATGAGCATTCCGCTCGACGGCTTGATATCGAGCCCGCCGGTGTCGAAGCAGACGCCCTTGCCGACCAGAGTGACCTTTGGATGCGCAGGGTCGCCCCAGGTGATGTCGATCAGACGCGGCGCGCGGGTCGAAGCCATGCCGACTGCATGGATGAGCGGAAAATTCTGCGCCCTCAATTCGTCGCCGACGATGCAGCCAAAGCTCGCGCCGAATTCGGCGGCGAGCGCCTGCGCCGCCGCAGCGAGCTCGACAGGCCCCATGTCGTTGGCAGGCGTGTTGACGAGATCGCGTGCCAGACACGCCGCATCGGCGATCCCAGTAATTTCGGCGGCGTCGACCCCATCGGGCGGCACCAGCCTGACCTCGGGCGCATCCGCTTTGCGGTAGCGGGCAAAGCGATAGCTGCCGAGTGCAAAGGCGAGGGTGGCGAGGCGCGTATCGTGCGGCGCATTGGCGAAGCGATAGGTGCCGGCAGGCAGCAGCCCCGGCAGGCTGCCTGGCCGGAACAGGTCGCGTGATCTTGCGGCCTCGTCCTCGAGGCCGAACAAGACCCCTGCGACTGCGCCATCCGGCGCCGGCAACGCGAGATAGGCGCCCGGCTTTCCGGCAAAGCCGTTGGCCGCGGCGAACTGCCGTTGCGGCGGCACCAGCGTCTCGGCGACCCGGTCCCAGCTCGATTTGGTAACGAAGGTGATGGGAATGGCGGCAGACGACGTCTCGAATACGGAAGGCATTGGCGGGTCCGGCCCAAGCTGGTTCAGATGATGACAAGAGACTTCGCAGAGTTTCGCGGCACCCGCAATCGGCTTTGCCGCCCTCGGCGCGCCCGCGAGCTGCTACTCGCCTCGCCGTCACCATGCTAGGTTCCACCAAAACTCGTCTGTGGCGTCGGTGCCGCGGATCAAGGGCAAGTCCAAGACAAGCCGTGCCGGGAGGGAATGCAATGGAATTTCTGTGGAGCGTGGTCGCGTTTTTCGGCCAGGCCGTCGAGGCGGTCTTCGCCTATGTCGAACACCATCACTGGATCTTCGCATTCCTCGCCGGCGGCTACATTTTCTATCTCCATGACCGCGCAGTCCATGCGCGTTTCGACGCGCTCGACAAGCGCATCGATGAAGTGAGGAAGCGCCTCGCCATGGAGTACTGAGCCGCTCCGCGCAAGACCGTTGAGGGTCGACCTCGCTCTCGGTGGCATGCCCGCCGGCCGTGCGGCGCTCCGCCCTGGGGGCGGCAGGCCCGTGTTAACCGGCCGTTAGGGTTAACAGTCTATTGCTGGCGTGTTCGGCTCGATCAATCGGCTCGAGAGTCAAAGCGTCATGCGTCAGCGGTTCAGTGTTGCCCGGCTTCTTGCATCCAGCTCGCTGGTGGCGGTCATCGCTGCGGGCCTCGGCGGCTGTACGGCGATGTCTAAGATTTCCGACATCACGGGCTCGGTGTCGCCGCGCACGGAAACCGCAGTGCCCGCAGATCCTGTCCGCGCCGCCGACGTCTATGGCGAGCGCTACCGCGCCAATCCGAAGGATCCCGACGCCGCGCTTGCCTTTGGCCAGGCGCTGCGCGCCAACGGCCAGCGGGCGCAGGCCGCCGCCGTGCTGGAGCAGGCAACCATCGCCCATCCCGGCAATAAGCCGCTTCTGGCGCTCTATGGCCACGCGCTCGCCGACAACGGCAATTTTCAGCAGGCCTTCGACGTGCTGTCGAAGGCGCACTCGCCCGACAACCCGGACTGGCGCCTGCTCTCCGTGCAGGGCACCTGCCTCGACCAGATGGGCAAGCACGAGGAAGCGCGCCGCTACTATGTCAGCGCACTGAAGATCACGCCCGGCGATCCAGGCGTCCTGTCCAATCTCGGCCTTTCCTACATGCTCACGAAGGAGTTGCCGCGGGCGGAAGAGACGCTCCGGCAGGCCTATGCCTCGCCACGCGCCAGCGCGCGGGTACGGCAGAATCTTGCGCTGGTGGTCGGCCTGCAGGGACGCTTCGCGGAGGCCGAGAGCATCGTCAAGGCCGACCTGCCGCCGGACGAAGCCGCGGCCAACGTCGCCTACCTCAAGGAAATGCTGAACCGCAACGACGCGCCGCACAACGCGGCAAAGCGCATGCCGGTCGCTTCCCTCAGCCAATCGGAATAGCCGGCTAGAACAGGACGAGTTTCCGGCGCGAGTCGGAGGTGCAGTTCACCCCTCCTCGCTGGGGAGAGGTGAACCTCGGCAACTGCTTGCGTTTGATCTCACTCAACGCGTGTTGGACGGCGCGAGCGATCAATGCAGCTCGGAGACCTTGATGCCGGTCGGTCCGAGAATGACGACGAACAGCACCGGCAGGAAGAACAGGATCATCGGCACGGTCAGCTTTGGCGGCAGCGCGGCGGCCTTCTTCTCGGCCTCGTTCATGCGCATGTCGCGGTTTTCCTGTGCCATCACGCGCAAGGAATGTCCGAGCGGGGTACCGTAGCGCTCCGCCTGCTGAAGCGCGAGACAGACCGATTTGACGCCTTCGAGGCCGGTGCGCCGCGCCAGGTTCTCATAGGCTACTTTGCGGTCCTGCAAGTAGGACAGCTCGGCCGTGGTCAGCGTGAATTCCTCCGACAGCGCGATCGACTGGCCGACGATCTCGGTCGCGACTTTGCGGAATGCCATCTCGACCGACATGCCGGACTCGATGCAGATCAGCAGCAGGTCGAGCGCGTCGGGAAAGGCGCGCTTGATCGAGAGCTGGCGTTTGGAGATCGCGTTGCGCAGGAACAGCATCGGCGCCTGGAGACCAAGATAGGCGGCGCCGACGCAGATACCGACCTTGATCGGCAGCGACTGCTGCATATGCGCGATCAGGAACACGTAGAGCATGGAGCCGACGAACAGCACGAGCGGTGTCACCATGCGGGCGAACAGGAAAGTGATGTAGGGCGCCTGGCCACGATAGCCTGCCATCACGAGCTTATCGCGCGCGGCTTCCTGCGCCAGCCATTTGGTGAGGTTGAAGTCGTCGACCACCCTGGAGACGAGTTGCTTCGGCGTCTGACGCAGCGAAACCTTCTCGGTCTTGGCGAGCCGGTCGCGCTCGCGCTGCCGGATGCGCTCGCGCTCGCTTGCCACCGCCTTCATGCGCTTGGCAAGGCCTTCGCCGGCGAACAGCGGCATCACCAGCGTGTAGACGGTGGCGCTGGCGGCGATTGCCGCCAGCAGCATCGTCATGAAATGAACGTCGTGCAGTTTCGTGACGAGGAGATCGACCATACGCGCACCGTCAGAAGTCGAAGTTGATCATTTTCTTCATCACCAGGATGCCCATCGACATCCAGACGACGCAGCCGACCAGCATGAGCTGGCCGGTGGGGTGGGTCCACAGCAGCGAGATGTATTGCGGGGTCGTGAGATAGACCAGGAACATCACGATCGGCGGCAGCGAGCCGATGATGCCGGCGGAGGCCTTGGCCTCCATCGACATCGCCTGGATCTTTTCCTTCATCTTCTTGCGGTCACGCAGCACCTTCGAGAGGTTGCCGAGGGCCTCGGAGAGGTTGCCGCCGGACTTCTGCTGGATCGAGACGACGATGCCGAAGAAGTTCGCTTCCGGCAGCGGCATGCGCTCATAGAGACGCGCGCAGGCCTCACCCAGCGGCATGCCGATGGCCTGGGTCTCGATGATCGCCAAGAACTCGCTGCGCAGCGGCTCCGGCGAATCGGCAGCGACGACCTTGATCGATTCGAACAGCGGCAGGCCGGCCTTGATGCCGCGGACGATGACATCGACCGCATCCGGGAGCGCCGCCAGGAACTTGTTCTCGCGGCGCTTCTTCAGGAAGCTCAGCATCCAGCGCGGTAGGCCCAAGCCGCCGGCGAAGGCAAGGCCCGCGGCCCCCAGCAGTCCGCCGCCGACGAACATGACGACGAAGAAGAACGCGCCGCCGAGCGCGGCGGAGACGATCCAGAATTTCTGCGACGTCCAGTCCAGTCCGGCCTGCGACAGCCGCACGCTGAGTGGAACGCTCTTTTCCTTCAGACGACGCTGTTCGAGATCCTTGAGCGTGGTCTCGACCTGCTCGCGGCGCGAGCGCTGGCTTTTCTCGGCCTGCCGTGTCGCGACCGGCTCGGCGCGCGCGACGGAGGCGCGGCGGCTCTCCGCCTTTCGCTCGCCTGATAACAGCGGATAGAGGAAAACCCAGGCGATGCCGCCGACGGCGGCGGTGGCGAGAAAGGCGAGGGCGAGGACCTGTATCTTCATGGTGCGTTACCGCTCACGTCTTCGCCGCCACTTCCGCCGCATCGAGCGCAGCGGCAAGGCGCTTCTCCTCGCCGTAGTAGCGGGCGCGCTCCCAGAAGCGGGGCCGACCGATGCCGGTCGAGCGATGCCGTCCGATGATCTTGCCGTTGGCGTCCTCACCCACGAGGTCATAGAGGAAGATGTCCTGCGTGATGATGGTGTCGCCCTCCATGCCCATCACCTCGGTGATGTGGGTGATGCGGCGCGAACCGTCGCGCAGGCGGGCGGCCTGGATGATGACGTCGATGGAGGCGCAGATCATCTCGCGGATGGTGCGCGAGGGCAGGGAGAAGCCGCCCATCGTGATCATGGATTCGCAGCGCGACAGCGCCTCGCGCGGATTGTTGGCATGCAGCGTGCCCATCGAGCCGTCATGGCCGGTGTTCATGGCCTGCAACAGGTCGAAGGCCTCGGGTCCGCGGACCTCGCCGACGATGATGCGTTCGGGGCGCATACGCAGGCAGTTGCGCACCAATTCGCGCATCGTGACCTGGCCTTCACCCTCGATGTTGGGCGGTCGGGTTTCGAGCCGCACCACGTGAGGCTGCTGGAGCTGCAGTTCGGCCGCGTCCTCGCAGGTGATGACGCGCTCGTCGTGCTCGATGTAGTTGGTCATGCAGTTGAGCAGCGTCGTCTTGCCCGAACCGGTACCGCCGGAGATCAGCACGTTGCAACGGCAACGGCCGATGATCTGGAGGATCTCCGCGCCTTCGGGGGTGATCGCGCCGAACTTGACGAGCTGATCCAGCGTCAGCTTGTCCTTCCTGAACTTGCGGATGGTCAGCGCGGGGCCATCGATCGACAACGGCGGCACGATGGCGTTGACGCGGGAGCCGTCGGCGAGACGGGCGTCGCAGATCGGCGAGGATTCGTCGACGCGCCGGCCGACCTGGCTGACGATGCGCTGGCAGATGTTGAGGAGCTGCTGGTTGTCGCGGAAGCGGATGCCGGTGCGCTGGATCTTGCCACCGACTTCGATGAACACCGTGTTGGCACCGTTGACCATGATGTCGGCGATGTCGTCGCGCGACAGTAGCGGCTCGAGCGGGCCATAGCCGAGCACGTCGTTGCAGATGTCGTCGAGCAGCTCCTCCTGCTCGGCGATCGACATCACGATGTTCTTGATCGCGATGATCTCGTTGACGATGTCGCGGATTTCCTCGCGCGCGGATTCGGAGTCGAGCTTGGCGAGCTGGGCGAGGTCGATCGCCTCGATCAGGGCGCCGAAGATCGTCGCCTTGACCTCGTAGTAATTGTCCGAGCGGCGGCTCTCCATCGGCGGGGGCGGGGGAGCCTTGATCGGCGCCAGCGGCGGCGAGGCGATGGCCGGGGGCGGCGGCGCGCGCGAAACACTCGGCGCCGGGGCCTGGGCAGGCTCTGGCGACACGGCGCCGGGCTTGGGGGCCCGAAGGTCGGTGTCTGTTCCGCTACGCTTACCGAACACTTAACAACTCCATGCGGCGGCTATTTTCCGCGCAACTTCTCAATCAGGGGTGAAAGGAACGACGACTTTTGCTTCTTGGTCTCGCTGCGGCCGGTCAGGCGCTGGGCGATCTGGAGGAACATGTCGATCGACTTATGGTTGGCCGAGATTTCCGCGATCATCTGGCCGTTATTGGCCGCGGAGCCGAAAGTCTGTGGCTCGAACGGGATCGAGGCGATTGGCTGGCTCTCGATCGCCTTGGCGAACTCGGTGGCGGCGATTTCGGGCCGTTTGGGGACGCCGACCTGGTTCAGGCAGTAGAGCGGAGGCCGGTCGTTCGGCCGAGCCGCCTTCAAGAGGTCGAACAGGTTCTTGGTGTTGCGCAGGTTCGCAAGGTCGGGCGCGGCCACGATCAGGATGTCGTCCGCCCCGATCAGGGCGCGCTTGGTCCAGCCCGTCCATTGGTGCGGGATGTCGAGCACGATGCAGGGCATGGTCGAGCGCAGCGTGTCGAACACGGCGTCAAAGGCGTCGGTGCCGAAATCATAGACCCGGTCGAGCGTCGCCGGCGCGGCCAACAGGCTCAGATGGTCGGTGCATTTCGACAACAGACGGTCGACGAAGGCCGTATCGACGCGGTCCGGCGAGAACACGGCGTCCGCGATGCCCTGCGGCGGATCCTGGTTGTAGTCGAGCCCGGCGGTGCCGAAGGCGAGGTCGAGATCGGCGACCACCGCGTCCATGGCGAGGTCGCGCGCGATCGCCCAGGCGACGTTGTGGCTGATGGTGGAGGCGCCGACGCCGCCCTTGGCGCCGACGACTGCAATGATGCGGCCGACCGCCTTGGCTTCCGGCGCAGAGAACAGATTGCAGATCGATCGCACGACGTCGATCGGGCCAACCGGTGCCAGCACATAGTCGCTGACGCCGCGGCGCACGAGCTCGCGATAGAGCATGACGTCGTTGATGCGGCCGATCACGACGACGCGGGTGCCGGCATCGCAGACGGTCGCGAGCTGGTCGAGGCCGCCGAGCAGGTCAGCCCGCCCGTCGCTCTCCAGGACGATCACGTTCGGTGTGGGGGCGGAGCGATAGGCTTCGGCTGCAGCCGCGATGCCGCCCATCTGGATCTTCAGGTGAGCCTTGCCGAGGCGGCGGTCCTCGCCGGCCGATTGCACGGCGGCGGCGGTTTCCACGGTCTCGCAGAACGCCTGGACCGAGACGCGTGGGGCAGGTGCAATATGCTCTTCTGCCGGCGGCGGCGCGCCCTGCGGCTGTTCGTCTTGAGTCTGGCGAGCGTAGCTGATCATTTGCCGGTGTCGCTGAGTTTGGCCTTGTCGGCCTCGGGATAGGTGGTCGACGTCGTCTGACCCTTGCGATATTTCTCGAAGGCGACATTGCGGCGCATCGTGTAGGCCGGCGTTTCAGGCCGCGGCTGCTCGAGATCCGACGGATTGTCGATCATTGCAGCCATATTGCGCTGATAGCTGCAGCCGAAATTGTAATAAGACTTGTTCTCGAACCATCGCGGGTTCTTGATGGAGGGGCCGACATCTTCAGGCCATAGCCCGCAGGGACCCGCGACCGCGGCAATCCTGGAATAGGTCAGGCGGATCGGCGGCAGGAAGCGCTGGTCTTCGGGGCGATAGCGGCGCACGATGACGCCGCGCGGCGGCACGCCGGCGGCAGCCAGCATTGCCTGAATTTCCCGCAGCGAATCCGCAGCCGGGCGCGCATTGGGCGTGTCGGTCGGCACGTCGATATGAATCGCGCCGGTGCCTTCATGCGTCCAGGTCGATGCCAGGCCCATGACGTCGGCGCGCTGGGCTGCGGTCAGGCCGCCGCGCGCGTGACCGACGAAGACGACGATGGAGCGGTTCTGCTCCTCGATCGCGATCGGGTGGCGCTGCTTGTAATCCTCGGGAATGGAGGCGGTGACGGCTTCGTCGGTATGGGTGCAGGCGCCGAGCGCAATCGCGATGCCGACGAGCGCGCCGCTGACGCGCAGGGCACTGTTGCGATTCTGGGGTGGTCTGGTGGTCATTCTCGAAGTCCCCGTTCCGCCTCAGTCGGTGATGAAGCCGTAGGTGCCGCGATAATTCCGTGCGGGATCGACCCGGCCCGGAACGCCGTAGATGCGGTTGATGTTGCCGAGCAGCTCGGCCTGTGGATCGGAAGGCGCGGCAAAGCCGTCATCCGGACGCGACAGGTCCTTCTGCGCGACGGCGCGTACGATATAGGGCGTCACCAGAACCATCAGCTCGGTCTGGTTGTTGACGTAGTCGCGGCTGCGGAACAGCGTGCCGAGCACCGGGAGCTGCATCAGCCCGGGCAATCCACTGACCGCCTGCTTGGTCTGCTCCTGGATCAGGCCTGCCATCGCCATCGCGCCGCCGGACGGAATTTCCAGCGTGGTCTCCGCTCGCCGGGTCCTGATCGAGGGCACCGTCAGCGAGTTCGTCGTGCTCGATGAGACCGCCTGCGACAGCGTGATCGAGTTGTCGTTGGAGAGCTCCGAGACCTCGGTCATGACGCGCAGGCTGATCTTGCCCTCGGTCAGCACCACCGGGGTGAAGTTGAGCGAGATGCCGAACTTCTTGAAGCTGATCTGGTTGGTACAGACGTGCGTTGTCGGATCGCAGGCATAGCCCGCCGGCACGGGGAATTCACCACCGGCGATGAAGGTCGCCGACTCGCCCGAGATCGCGGTCAGGTTCGGCTCGGCCAGCGTGCGGATCACGCCCGCGGTTTCCATCGCGCGCAGCGTCGCCTGCACGGAGGGGGTCGAGCCGAACGACGTGTTCAGGCTATTACCGGACACCAGGTTGCGGCCCAGGGCCGTGAACGGATTGGAGTTGGTGAAGTTCACGACCGCGGTGCCGTAAGCGAGATTGGCGGAGAGGTCGATGCCGAGCTGCTTGACGATGTTGCGCGCAACTTCGGCGACCGTCACCTTCAGCATGACCTGGTCGCGGCCGCGGACCACGATGGAGTTCACCACCTTGTCGGCGCCGCCGGCAAGGCGGACGGCAAGGTCGTTGGCCTGCTGCGCCTCGATCGGATTTGCCGCAGTGCCGGTCAGAATGACGCCCTCGGCGAGACCGTCGATCTGGATGTCGGAGTTGGGGGCGACCTGCTTCAGCGCCGCGCGGATGCCGTTGAGGTCGCGCTTGACCGCGATGTCATAGGCCGCGATCTGCTGGCCGGCGGAATCGAAGAACACGATGTTGGTCTGGCCGACGGCGGCGCCGATGATATAGGCGCGCTGCGCCGAGCGGACCACCGCGTTGGCGATCTTGGGATCGGCGACCAGCACGTCCTTGATATCGCGCGGCAGGTCGATCACGATCGACTTGCCAACGCCGAGCGACAGGAAGCGCGCGTTCATCTGGCCGTCGGCCGCGATCGGTGCCGCGTTGCGATAGTCGGCGGCGATGACCGGGGTGAGCGCCGGATTGAGCGTCAGTGCCAGTGCGGCTGAAAACGACAGGGCGCGAACCATGCTGGTCCGCAACGCCGCCCGATTGCCCCTGCATTTCATATCGAAGGCCCCCATCGTCACTTCTGTGCGGTCATCTGGCTCGGAATGCCGAAGCGAATGACCGAGACGGTCTCGCCGCGCCTGCGCGCCGGCTCGTCCTCGTTCTCGTTCTTGGCGTTGATGTCGGCGATGCTGCGCAGCGCCAGCGACAGCGTGCCGGTCTGGCGCGCGCGTGCCAGCGTTTCGGTCTGCTCCGGCTTTAGTTCGAGCGTCACGGTCTTGCCGACGACGCTGTTCTGGCCGTCCTTCTCCTTCGGCGCCTGGTCGATCGCCAGAACACGGATGTTGGACAGGAGGATCTCGGAATTGACGACGTCACCGCCCGCGCTGGCGCCGGCATTCTTGTCGCGCCGGGTGAGCAGCACGTCGACGCGGTCATTGGGCAGAATGAAGCCGCCGGCGCCGGTCTCTGCCGAGATTTCGGTGGAGACGGCGCGCATGCCGCTCCGCAGGATCGCAGCCATGAAGCCGGACCCCTCGGCCTTCACCAGCTTCTGCTCGCGGATCGGCTCGCCCTGGATGAAGGGCGCGCGGGCGATCGAGCCCGTGATCTGGGTGGTGGCGTCGGGACGTTCGTTGCGGCGGATGAAGACAGCGCTGGCGGTCGCCGTCGGCCAGGTCTGCCACTGCATGTCTTCGGGCTTGACGGTTTGACCGAGGCCGATGTCGGACTTGGCCACCAGGACGTCGACGGTCGGAAGCTGAGCAACCGGCGCGGCCGGGGGCGGCGACGGGCTGTCGGACCCGCTCGCCAGGTACGCGGCGATGCCGCCGGCACCGATAGCGACCGTCAGGACGACAATGCGTGCGGTATTCATTACGCTTCACTTTCCACAAGACGCCGCGACGCTGCCGCCGCCGTGATGGCAGTTGACCAGCTAAACGTCAAAGCATGGTTAATGAGGCGTATCTAAATCGGCTTAACGCCGGGTTTATCCGGTGCGTTCAGCGCAGCGCGAGGTGAGCGAGATCAATCGCTTTCACCCATTCCGTCTCCGGATAGACCATCAGCGCGCCGATCGCGAGCGCGATGCCGTAGGGGATGTCGCCTTCCTTGGCGTGCAGCCGCGCGAGCCAGGCCTGTCCGGCAAGTCCGTAAGGCAACGGCCATTGCCGGAACTGGAGCAGCAGCAAGGTCAGCGCGCCGCCGAACAGCGAGGCGTAGAGCAGGAAGTTCATCAGATGGGTAAAGCCGAACCAAAGCGCGACGGAGGCTGCGACTTTCGCGTCGCCGCCGCCGATCCAGCCCATGGCAAAGCAGGAGAATGTGATGACCAGCATCAGGGCACCGGCGCCGACATGGGTCAGCATGTCGTAAGGCGCCATGCCGCCTATGAGCGCAAGGACGAAGAAGCCGGCGACCAGCGCCAGCGACACTCGGTTCGAGATGGTCATCGTGAGCAGGTCGCTCGCGGCGGCGAAGGCCACCAGGGCCGGGAAGAGCAGAAGGCGCGCGAGGTCGAGGATCATGATCTGCTTCTTCAGGGAGCGCTGGCCGGCGCGGGATCGGAGCTCGCGGTATTCTAGTCGTCAGTGTTAAACAAACCTGAAACGGGGTACTGCGGAGATCACCAGATGCTGGCGATCCGGGCCGCGAGCGCGACCAGCGCGAGCAACAGCGCAAGGCAGACCCAATAGGTCGGCGCCTCGCTTTGCGCGGAAGCTGCCGTCTCGAACACGGCATCGGTTCTGGTCTTATGCAACGCCACTGGAACTCGAGGCTTTCCGGAAAGACAAAGCCCCGGACGTATCCGGGGCTTCCTGCAACACGTCGGACGCTTACTTCAGCGAGCTGCTGATCGAGCCGAACTTGGAGTTCAGCGAGGTGCCGAGGTTGTTGACGACGGTGATGATCGCGAGCGCAATGCCGGCGGCGATCAGGCCGTACTCGATGGCAGTGGCGCCGGATTCATCCTTCACGAAACGCGCAATCAGGTTCTTCATGAGCAAAAACTCCATGTGGGTGTGGGGTGGCCTCGTTCGGCGCAAATTCCAAGTGTTGCGAGGATGAGAGCCGAGCCGTTGCGGTACGGTTAACCTGATCACGGAAACTCGATTCTGGCGTGATGCTTTTCACCAGAGTCAATTTCGTCTTAAGGCGCGCATTCGAAATTCGAAGCATTTGCGGTCCGCGGGAACAAAGACCGCCAATATGCAGAGCGGCTTCACGCTCCCTTAAATTTCGAAGCGTAGGCGTAAAGCCGATACAGATGAGAGATGAGACGCCGATGTCGAGCCTGCCCATGGACGTCGCCTTGATGCTCGGCGAAACCATCGCAAAGGTCATTCCCGTTACTGCGGCGCTCGCGGTGGTCTTCACCGTGCTCGAGCATTTCTGGGCCTGTAATCCCGGCGTGCCCTGGTGGCGCAAGCGCGAGATCGTCACCGATATCTGCTACTGGTTCTTCGTGCCGGTGTTCGCCCGCACGATGCGGATCGGGCTCTTGATCGTCGCCGCCGGAGTCGTCTTCAACATCCACGATCCCGACGAGCTGATCGCCTTCTACGACAACGGTCACGGCCCGCTGTCGGAGCTGCCGCTATGGGCTCAGGCGGCGGTGTTCCTCGTCCTGTCGGATTTCATGCTGTACTGGCTGCACCGGCTGTTTCACGGTGGCGGATTCTGGAAGTACCACGCGATCCATCATTCCTCGGAGGAGCTGGGCTGGATCTCGGCGGCGCGTTTCCATCCGGTGAATCTGGTGCTCGGCACGATCGGCGTCGACGTCGTGTTGCTCACCGTCGGCATCTCGCCGAACGTGATGATCTGGCTCGGGCCGTTCACCACCTTCCATTCCGCCTTCGTGCACGCCAATCTCAACTGGACGCTCGGACCGTTCAAATATGTGCTGGCGACCCCGGTGTTTCACCGCTGGCACCACACCTCGCTCGAGCAGGGCGGCAATACCAATTTTGCCGGCACCTTCCCGCTCTGGGACATCCTGTTCGGGACCTTCCGGATGCCGGCGAACGAGCTGCCGCAGGACTATGGCAAGGACGAAGCGGGAATGCCGAGCGAGATCGGCGGCCAGCTCGCCTATCCGTTTCGGCGCTAACGCGCGATAAGATAGGGCCGGGTTAGCGCAGAGAGTGCAGCGCATTTCCATCACGACGGTTTTTGCCCGATCGCATCAGGCTTTAACCCTCGCGTTTGCGGAACGTTCATGAATTGAGGTCAGTTTAGCCGGGTCGGGCGCCGGCTCCGCCTCGTATCGCTTTAGCCGGCCAGGTCAGGTCCCGGGGTAGAGTATGCGTAAAGAGTTTCTGCGCCGTCACGCGCGTGTTTGTGTCCTGGTTGCGGCCGCCGTGCTGGCATTGCCGGCAGCCGGTCTTGCCGAATCCACCAGCGACGCCATCGCCGTCAATGTCGACCAGGCTAAGCTCGTGAAGCTGCCTGGAAAGGTCGCGACCATCGTGGTTGGCAATCCCCTGATCGCAGACGTCACGCTCCAGCCGGGCGGCATGATCGTGGTGACCGGCAAGGGCTACGGCGCCACCAATTTCATCGCGCTGGACCGCGGTGGGGAGATCCTCGTCGATCGGCAAATCCAGGTCGAAGGACCGAGCGACCGGCTCGTCACCGTCTATCGCGGCATCGAGCGCGAGTCCTATAGCTGCATGCCGATCTGCCAGCGCCGCGTGACGCTCGGCGACAGCGATGCCTATTTCAACAACACGATCGGCCAGGCCGGTACGCTGAGCAACTCGGCCAGCGGCAATGCCAGTTCGGCGGCCAAGACCAACTAAGCCGCCGGCCGCGGCCTGGTTGCCGCGCTCGGACCCGAAACGCGCAAGGTATCCTTCACGGACATCTTGACCGCCTGAAACGGGCGAGTCGTTCGTTTCATGTGAGAGGCAGAGTCTCACTGCCGCCACAGGGTCTTTCTCAATGCCGTCGCCCGCCGCCTGGACGTTTTCGTTGCGCAGCCAGCTCCAGCGCTTGCGCCGCAACCGCCGCGGCTCCGCGGCGGTCGAGTTCGCGCTGGTCGCGCCGATCTTCTTCGCGCTGCTGTTCGCGATCATCGAGACCGCGATCATGTTCTTCGCAAGTCAGGTGCTCGAGACGGTCACGCAGGATGCCGCGCGCTCGGTTCTGACGGGCCAGGCGCAGAGCGGCTCGGTGTCGGCCTGTGCGGTCTCCGGTGTGGCGGCGGCCTGCACGCAGACGACGTTCAAGAGCTACGTCTGCACCCAGATCCCGGCGCTGTTCTTCGATTGCAGCAGCCTCTACGTCGACGTCTCGAGCTATTCGTCGTTCTCGGCAGTCACGCTGCCGAGCCACATCGATTCGGCCGGCAATTTCGATACGAACATGGGCTACAGCGCCGGGAGCGCCGGCGACATCGTGGTCGTCCGGCTGTTCTACCAGTGGCCGCTCTTCGTCACCGGGCTGGGCTACAACATCTCGAATCTCGCGGGCAACAAGCGCCTGCTGGTCGCGACGGCCGCCTTCAAGAACGAACCCTACTCCAATTGACGCCAACGGATCCGAGCGGAACCATGCGGGCGATTGCGAAAATCCGGCGAAACGCCGCCTCCTGCGCGCGCGATTTCGGCGCCGACAGCCGCGCGTTGGCGGCGACGGAGTTCGCGGTGGTGGTGCCGCTGATGCTGGTGCTGTTCTTCGGTGCCGTCGAGTTCTCGTCAGCAGTCGCGATCGACCGCAAGGTCACGATGATGGCGCGCACGCTGTCCGACCTGACCTCGCAATCGACGTCGGTCGGCGACACCGACATGACCAACTTCTTCGCGGCGTCCTACGGCATCATGACACCGTACTACAACAGCTCGGTCACCTCGGCGACGATCAGCGAGCTCTACGTCGATCCCACGACCAAGGTGGCGCGCGTGCAATGGAGCAAGGGTTCCTTGGTGCGATCGCAGGCCTCGGTGGTGAGCATCCCTTCGACGCTCGCGATCGGCGGCACCTATCTGATCTTCAGTGAGGTCAGCTACGTCTACACGCCGACGATCGGCTACGCGCTCAAGAACGCGATCACGCTGAGCGACGTCGCCTATGCGCGCCCGCGTCAATCGACTTGTGTCTATTACAGCCCGTCGACGAGCTGCACGACCTACTGAGCGTCTCCGATCTTCGGACATGAAAAAAGGCCGCGCACAACGCACGGCCTTTTCGTTTGCTCAAATCCGCCTGGAGCGGGCCGGTCTTAGCCAGCGGAGCGAAGATTGTCGGCTGCCGACTTGCCCGACCGACGATCGGCAACGATCTCGTAGGAGATCTTCTGGCCTTCGCGCAGCGTACCGAGGCCAGCACGTTCCACGGCGCTGATGTGCACGAACACGTCCTTGCCGCCGTCGTCGGGCTGGATGAAGCCAAAACCCTTGGTCGCGTTAAACCACTTCACGGTTCCCATGCTCATGGGGGTAGTCCCTTCTCAGATACATAGTGTCGATGCCCGCTTTCGCGGACGGGTTAGATCGAATTTCTGGAAGGGTCGTCAGCGTGTCTGAACCGGCTGTACCGGTGGATGCTAATGTCGTCCGGCCGAAAATCGATTAATTCATTTTATTGGAAAGGGGTTTTCAAAACAATCCTGACGTGCACGATTTTTTGATCCGCCGCCCGGGCGGGCGGCAGATCGCATCAGACCAGAATCTTAATTCCGTATCGCGGCACTGCCGCGAGCCTTAGCGGCGACGGAACTGTCCGCCGCGTTGCGCTCCGCCCCGCGGCGGGCCGCCGGTCGGACCCGGACGCTCGTCCTTGTGGCGGAAAATCAGCCGTCCCTTCTCCAGATCGTAGGGCGACATCTCCACCGTCACGCGGTCGCCCGCCAGCGTCTTGATGCGGTTCTTCTTCATCTTGCCGGCGGTGTAGGCGACGATCTCGTGCCCGGCGTCGAGCTGCACGCGGTAGCGCGCGTCGGGGAGGATTTCGGTGACCAGTCCTTCGAACTGGATCAGCTCTTCCTTAGCCATGAATTTCTCCAGGTCGTGGGACGGCTAGTGCGAAAAGGGTTTGCGGTTGGGTCGACCGTTCGGGCGACTCTCGCGGCGTAAAAACGCAACGCCTTGTATCCCATCAGACTGGCCGGCGCTATGCGCGGGACGCTGTTCCGACCGATCGTTTGATGACGAATTCATCTTACCACCGGAACGGCGGCGGCGAGACCCCTTTGAAGCCTTGTGACCGTCGCCGGGCCTGCCATCCACATGGCGTGCGTCGCCATGTCGTCCATCGCCATGCCGCGCGCCCTGCGGGCGTGGACCGGGGCGGCCCGGACGATGCTGCTTTGCGGGAGCAGACGGCGCATGCGCCGTCTCGCGGCCGGCGTCGGTGCGATGATCCTCGCGCGGGAGCGCCACGCGGATCAGGCGCTCGATGTCGCGGAGATAGCTGAGTTCCTCGCCGCCTGCGACCAGTGAGATTGCGGTGCCGTCTGCGCCGGCCCGCGCGGTGCGGCCGATCCGGTGGACGTAGGTCTCCGGCACGTTCGGCAGGTCAAAATTGATGACGTGGCTGATCCCGTCGACATCGATGCCGCGAGCGGCAATGTCGGTCGCCACCAGCGTGCGGATCTCACCCGAGCGGAACTGGGCCAGCGTTCGCTCGCGATGGTTCTGCGACTTGTTGCCGTGGATGGCATTGGAGGCGATACCGGCTTTGGCCAGCGTCTTCACGACTTTGTCGGCGCCGTGCTTGGTGCGGGTGAAAACCAGCGCGCGGTCGATCGGCTCGTCCTTCAGGAGCTTGGTCAGGAATGCGGGCTTGGCGGAGAAATCCACCTGGATGATCCGCTGGCGGATGCGTTCCGCCGTCGAGGACACCGGGGTGACGGCGACGCGCGCGGGGTCGCGTAGCATGGAGTCGGCGAGCTCGGCGATGTCCTTCGGCATGGTGGCCGAGAAGAACAGCGTCTGGCGCTTGATCGGCAGCTTGGCGACGATTTTGCGGATGTCGTTGATGAAGCCCATGTCGAGCATGCGGTCGGCTTCGTCGAGCACGAGGAATTCGACGCTCGAAAGCTTCAGTCCGTTGCTCTGCACGAGGTCGAGCAGGCGGCCAGGGGTAGCCACCAGTACCTCGAGACCAGGCATCAGCGCGCGCACCTGGCGGCCCATCGGCACGCCGCCGATGGCGAGTGTCGAGGTCAGGCGGATGTGGCGGCCATAGGCGTTGAAGCTGTCGAGGATCTGGCCGGACAGCTCGCGGGTGGGCGAGAGCACGAGCACTCGGCAGGTCTTGGGCTGCGGCTTGACACGGTTGTCCAGCAGGCGATGCAGGATCGGTAGCGCGAAGGATGCGGTCTTGCCGGTGCCGGTCTGGGCAATGCCGACGACGTCCCGGCCGGTCAATGCCAGGGGGATGGTCTGGGCCTGAATGGGGGTCGGCGTGACGTAGTTTTCTTCTTTGAGGGCGCGCGAAATGGGATCGGCCAGGCCGAAGTCCTGAAAGGAAGTCAAAAGAGGTTCTTTCCAATGTCAAAAGCGAACGCCCACGCTGTTTCCGCGTGGCGCGCGCAAGGGTGTCGAGAAGACACCTGCGTGTTTGGGGTGTCGGATTGCTTGATGAGAGGGGCAAGCCAGAGGCCCAAACGGGCTTAAGAACACGCGGCTTGCTACGACCCGTTGATCATTCGAATGATTCGGGTCTCAGGCCCTCATATGAAGCATCCCGGTGGCGCTTTCAAGACGGCGCGGCCGCAGCCTGGCGTTGCGGTGCACGAATAGTTATGCCGGAAATTTAGACAGCGGTCGATTATTGATCAAAAAACAGACTGTCTGCCGCTTAAGCATACATTTTTCATGCCCAATATTTGGGCGGGTCAAGTGTGGCAAATCCTTGGTTCCGGCAAATTTATTGTGCTAAATCAATAGCTTAGCCGTCTCATGGCCCATGGCACGGTTCTTGCGATTCCGTTAATCGCAGACGGCCGTGGGGCCGTCTCGCAGCGTTTTCACGTCTGCGTCAGGGAGATGATACCTCATGCTTACTAAATCCACTCACGATATAGCGGCGTCATTTAGCCGCCGCGGCTTGCTCGCCGCGACCGCCGGACTGATGCTGGGTCTGGCTTCCTTTACCGGCGCAAAGGCCGCAGACGACACCATTAAGGTCGGCGTGCTGCATTCTCTCTCAGGCACCATGGCCATCAGCGAGACCACGCTGAAAGATACCATCCTCTTCCTGATCGACGAGCAGAACAAGAAGGGCGGCGTGCTCGGCAAGAAGCTCGAGGCCGTCGTCGTCGATCCCGCTTCGAACTGGCCGCTGTTCGCCGAGAAGGCGCGCGAGCTGATCACCAAGGACAAGGTTGCCGTCGTGTTCGGCTGCTGGACCTCGGTGTCGCGCAAGTCGGTGCTCCCGGTCTTCAAGGAGCTTAACAACATCCTGTTCTACCCCGTGCAGTACGAGGGTGAGGAGAGCGAGCGCAACGTGTTCTACACGGGTGCCGCGCCGAACCAGCAGGCGATCCCCGCCGTCGACTACCTGATGAAGGAAGAGAAGGTGAAGCGCTGGGTGCTCGCGGGCACCGACTACGTCTATCCGCGTACCACCAACAAGATCCTGGAAGCCTACCTGAAGTCGAAGGGTGTCGCCCAGGAAGACATCATGATCAACTACACGCCGTTCGGTCACTCCGACTGGCAGACGATCGTGGCCGACATCAAGAAGTTCGGCTCGGCCGGCAAGAAGACCGCAGTGGTCTCGACCATCAACGGCGACGCCAACGTTCCCTTCTACAAGGAGCTCGGCAACCAGGGCATCAAGGCCAAGGACATCCCGGTGGTCGCGTTCTCGGTGGGTGAGGAAGAGCTCGCCGGCATCGACACCAAGCCGCTGGTCGGCCATCTCGCCGCCTGGAACTACTTCGAGTCGATCAAGACTCCGGCGAACGAGAAGTTCATCAAGGAGTGGCAGGCCTACACCAAGAACCCGAAGCGCACCACCAACGACCCGATGGAAGCGCACGTGATCGGTTTCAACATGTGGGTGAAGGCGGTCGAGAAGGTGAAGTCGACCGATCCGGACAAGGTGATCGATGCGCTTCCCGGCATCGAGGCGCCGAACCTCACCGGTGGCACCTCCAAGATGCTGCCGAACCACCACATCACCAAGCCGGTGTTCATCGGCGAGATCAAGGGCAACGGCCAGTTCGACGTGGTCTGGAAGACGCCGAGCCTCGTTCCGGGCGACGCCTGGTCGAAGGAGCTCGACGGCTCCAAGGACCTGATCGGCGACTGGGTCGAGAAGAAGTGCGGCAACTACAACGTCAAGACCAACAAGTGCCTCGGTTCGGGCTCCTGATCCAGGTCTGACATGATATGACGACACGGAGAGGGCGGCGATCCCGCCGCCCTCTCCATCCATTTCTGCCGGGGTAATTCACAGTGCTCGCAAAATTGCCAGCCCGTCTCTGCACGCTTGCGCTTTCGTTTTTCCTGATCGCGTTCGCGCTGCCGGCGTTAGCCGGTCCGTTCGAGGATGCGGTCGCCAAATTCGCCAACGACGATTTTTCCGACACCGAAGAAGCGATCGGCGTGGTCGCAAGCAGCGGCAATCCGCTCGCTTTTCCGATCATCAGCGCGTTGCAGGACGGCCGTCTGATGGCCGATCCGGACAGCAAGAAGGTTTATGTCACCGGCACCGACGGCAAGTCGATCGATGCCGCGACCGGCCAGCCGGTTGCGAGCGTACCCGACAGCGCAAGCGCCGTCCGGCTTAACAACCGTCTGCGCCGCAGCGTCGATGCCGCGCTCGGAAGTCTGACGCTCCAGTCGCCGGATCTTTCGACGCGCATCCAGGCCGCGCAATCCGTCTTCAAGTCGCATGAGGAGACGGCGCTCGATGCCGTCGATGCCGCGCTTGCCAAGGAAACCAACAAATCCGCCAAGGCCGCGCTCGGCGAAGCGCGTGCGGCGATCCTATTGTTCAAATCCGACGCGACCGAAGTCGAGAAGCTCGAAGCCGTCGCCATCCTCAAGGGGCGCGGCGACCAGGAAGCGTTGGCACTGCTGACCGGCATGGGCGACCAGCCGGCTTCGGTGACCAAGGCCGCGGCGGGCGCGATCGGCTCGATCCAGAGCTCGCTCGCGGTTTGGTCCACGGTGCAGAACGCCTGGTACGGCCTCTCGCTCGGCTCGGTGCTGCTGCTCGCCGCGATCGGCCTTGCCATCACCTTCGGCGTGATGGGCGTCATCAACATGGCCCATGGCGAGATGGTGATGCTGGGCGCCTACACCACCTTCGTGGTGCAGGAGGTGATCCGCACCCGCTATCCCGCTCTGTTCGACTATTCGCTGCTGATCGCCGTGCCGCTCGCCTTCCTGGTGTCGGGCGCGATCGGCGTCTTGATCGAGCGCAGCATCATCCGCTTCCTCTACGGTCGCCCGCTCGAAACGCTGCTCGCGACCTGGGGCCTGTCCCTGGTGCTGCAGCAAGCGGTGCGCACTGCGTTCGGTCCGACCAACCGCGAGGTCGGCAATCCTTCCTGGATGAGCGGCGCCTTCGAGCTCGGCCAGATCACCATCACCTATAACAGGCTCTGGATACTCTGCTTCACGCTCGCGGTGTTTGCGATCCTGCTTGCGATGCTGCGCTACACCGCGCTCGGTCTCGAAATGCGCGCGGTGACGCAGAACCGCCGCATGGCGGCCTCGATGGGCATCGCCACCTCGCGCGTCGACGCGCTGACCTTCGGCCTCGGCTCAGGCATTGCCGGCATCGCCGGCGTTGCGCTGTCGCAGATCGACAACGTCAGCCCCAATCTCGGCCAGAGCTACATCATCGACAGCTTCATGGTCGTGGTGTTCGGCGGGGTCGGAAATCTCTGGGGCACACTGGTCGGCGCATTCACGCTCGGCATCGCCAACAAGTTCCTGGAGCCGGTCGCCGGCGCCGTGCTCGGCAAGATCGCGATCCTGGTGCTGATCATCCTGTTCATTCAAAAGCGCCCGCGCGGCCTGTTCGCGCTCAAGGGCCGTGCGGTGGAAGCATGACCCCTCACATGCTCACGCGATCGCTCGACCGCGGCGCGACGCTGTTTCTCGCCATCGTCGCCGCCTGCGGCATCCTGATTCCGCTCTCCAACCTGCTGTTGCCCGCGGGCTCGTTCTTCCAGGTGCCGACCTATCTGGTGGCGCTCTGGGGCAAGTATGTCTGCTACGCCATTCTGGCGCTGTCGATCGACCTGATCTGGGGCTATTGCGGCATCCTCTCGCTCGGCCATGGCGCGTTCTTCGCGCTCGGCGGCTATGCCATGGGCATGTACCTGATGCGCCAGATCGGTACCCGCGGCGTCTATGGAAACCCGATCCTGCCCGACTTCATGGTGTTCCTGAACTGGCAGAAGCTGCCCTGGTACTGGTACGGCTTCGACATGTTCTGGTTCGCCGCCCTGATGGTGCTGTTCGTGCCCGGCCTGCTCGCCTTCTGCTTCGGCTGGCTCGCCTTTCGCTCGCGCGTCACCGGCGTGTACCTGTCGATCATCACGCAGGCGATGACCTATGCGCTCCTGCTCGGTTTCTTCCGCAACGATTTCGGCTTCGGCGGCAACAACGGCCTGACCGACTTCAAGGACATCCTTGGCTTCAACGTGCAGGCGGAGGGCACGCGCGCCACGCTGTTCGCGCTGAGCTGTCTCGCTCTGATCGCTGGCTTCCTGATCTGCCGGGCGATCGTCACGTCCAAGCTCGGCAAGGTGCTGATCGCGATCCGCGACGCGGAATCGCGCACGCGCTTCCTCGGCTACCGCGTCGAATCCTACAAGCTGTTCGTGTTCACGGTGTCGGCCTGCATGGCCGGCGTCGCCGGTGCGCTCTACGTTCCGCAGGTCGGCATCATCAACCCATCCGAATTCGCGCCGGGCAACTCGATCGAGGCGGTGATCTGGGTCGCGGTCGGCGGCCGCGGCACCCTTGTCGGCGCGGCGCTCGGCGCCGTCGTCGTCAACTATGCCAAGACGTTCTTCACCTCGGGCATGCTCGCGCCGTACTGGCTGTTCATGCTGGGTGCGCTGTTCATCCTGGTGACGCTGCTGCTGCCCAAGGGCATCGTCGGCACCTTCAATTCCTGGTGGGAGCCGTTCAAGGCGAAGCGCCCGGCGGCAACCACCGAGAGCGCAGCGCGAGAGGACGGCGTCAGCGAACCGAAGTTGGCGGAGCAGCGGAAATGAACGTCATGGATACCCGCGCGACCTCCGCGATGCTCTATCTCGACGGCGTGCACGTCTCGTTCGACGGCTTCCACGCCATCAACAATTTGTCGCTGACGCTCGCGCCCGGCGAGATGCGTGCGATCATCGGCCCGAACGGCGCCGGCAAGACCACGATGATGGACATCATCACCGGCAAGACCAAGCCGGACGAGGGCACCGTGCTGTTCGACGGCGTCACCGATCTGACGCGTCTCGACGAGACCCGCATTGCCGAGCTCGGCATCGGTCGCAAATTCCAGAAGCCGACCGTGTTCGAGAGTCAGACGGTCGAGGACAATCTTTTGCTCGCGCTCAACGTCGACCACTCGGTCCGCGGCACGCTGTTCTGGAGCGGCAGCAAGGCGGAATCCGAGCGCATCGACAAGGTGCTGGAGACCATCCGTCTCACCGATGCGCGGGGGCGCCTTGCCGGCAGCCTCAGCCATGGCCAGAAGCAGTGGCTGGAGATCGGCATGCTGCTGGCGCAGGATCCAAAGCTGCTGCTGGTCGACGAGCCCGTCGCGGGCATGACCGACGTCGAGACGCATCTCACCGCCGAGCTGCTCAAGGAGATCAACAAGACCCACACCGTGATGGTGGTCGAGCATGACATGACTTTTGTCCGCGAATTGGGCGTGAAGGTCACCTGCCTGCACGAAGGCTCGGTGCTTGCCGAAGGTACCATCGACCAGGTCTCGTCCAACGAGCGGGTCATCGAAGTCTATCTGGGACGCTGAGCGATGCTTGAGGTCAAGGACATCAATCTCTTTTACGGCGCGGCCCAGGCGCTGCGCGGAGTCTCGATCGCAGCCGAGCCGGGCAAGGTCACTTGCGTGCTCGGGCGCAACGGCGTCGGCAAGACCTCGCTGCTACGCGCCATGGTCGGCCAGTATCCGATCTCCTCGGGCGCGATCGTGTTCGACGGCGGCGATATCACCGCGCTCAAGCCTTACGAGCGCGCGCGCAAGGGCATCGGCTTCGTGCCGCAGGGCCGCGAGATCTTTCCGCTGCTGACGGTTGAGGAAAATCTCAAGACCGGCTTCGGCCCGCTCAAGCGCGACGAGCGCTTCATCCCCGACGACGTGTTCTCGCTGTTTCCGGTGCTGCAATCCATGCTCGGCCGGCGCGGCGGCGACCTCTCGGGCGGCCAGCAGCAACAGCTCGCGATCGGCCGTGCGCTGGTGATGCGGCCGAAATTGCTGCTGCTCGACGAGCCGACCGAGGGCATCCAGCCCTCGATCATCAAGGATATCGGCCGCGCGATCTCCTACCTGCGCAACCTCGGCAACATCGCCATCGTGCTGGTCGAACAATATCTCGACTTTGCCTGCGAACTCGGCGACAGTTTTGCGGTGATGGACCGCGGCGCGGTGAAATACACCTGCGACCGCTCCAACCTCGATCCGGGCGAGATCAGCCGCCAGATGGCGCTGTAAGCCTTTCATTCTGCCGCGACCGGCTGGGGAGGCGGATGCGCAGCGAACTATCAGCCACGTCCATGGTGTTCGAAGCGAACCGCGCCCGCGGCGCGGTGCGCTTCGACGTCCACGCGCGCGACGGCGTAACGCGCCGCGGGGCGCTGCATGAGTCCGGCTCCTTGCGCGTGCGTTTTCCTTCGCCGGAAGGCGAGGGGCTCTCGGGCGTGTTCGTGAACACGGCCGGTGGCGTTGCGGGCGGAGACCGCTTTGATATCGAAATCGCAGCGGGCCATGGCTCGCGCCTGACGCTGACCACGGCGGCAGCCGAGAAGGTCTATCGCGCGCCCGGCGCGCCGGCGAAGCTCAATATTGCCCTTAAGGCCGCCGCGGGCGCACATCTCGGCTGGCTGCCCCAGGAGACGATCCTGTTCGATCGCGCTCGTGTCCATCGCCGCTTCGACATCGAGCTCGATGAGTCGGCCTCGCTCCTGCTTTGCGAGATCGTGGTGTTCGGCCGCACCGCGATGGGCGAGCGCGTGGAGCAGGGCGAGTTCGTCGACCGCTGGCGGATGCGCCGCGGCGGCCGGCTGGTGTTCGCCGAGACAGTCAGGCTCGACGGCGATATCGGTCTCAAGCTGGCGCGCCCTGCCGTCGCCAAGGGCGGTGCTGCGATCGGCACCGCGCTGATCGTCCCCGGCGATGAGGCCCTGGTCGAGCGCATCAGGGAAGCCTCGGAATCTTTCGCCGGCGAGGTCGGGATATCCGCCTGGAATGGCTTTGCAATGGCGCGGTTCTGTGCCCAAGATGCGGCGCGCCTGCGCGCCGACATGATGGCGGTGCTGGCACGCACCGGCGCCGCTCTGCCGCGGCTGTGGCTGAATTGACGAACTCACGAACAGAGATTTTGCATGAACCTGTCTCCCCGCGAAAAGGACAAGCTTCTGGTCTCGATGGCTGCCATCGTGGCGCGGCGCAGGCTCGAGCGCGGCGTCAAGCTCAACCACCCCGAGGCGATCGCGATCATCTCCGATTTCATTCTGGAAGGAGCGCGTGACGGCCGCACCGTCGCCGAGTTGATGCAGGCCGGCGCGCAGGTCCTGACCCGCGACCAGGTGATGCCGGGCATCCCCGAGATGATCCAAGACATCCAGGTCGAAGCGACGTTCCCGGACGGGACGAAGCTCGTCACCGTGCATGAGCCGATCAGGTAGGAGCAGAGCATGATCCCCGGCGAACTCTTCATCAAGGACGGCGAGATCGAGCTCAACGCGGGCCGCAAGACCGTCACGCTGACCGTCGCCAACGCCGGCGACCGCCCGATCCAGGTCGGCTCGCACTATCATTTCTTCGAAACCAATCCAGCCTTGAAGTTCGATCGCAAGAAGGCCCGCGGCATGCGCCTCGACATCGCCGCAGGCACCGCCGTCCGCTTCGAGCCCGGCCAGACCCGCGACGTCCAGCTCGTCGCGCTCGCCGGCAAGAAAACCATCTACGGCTTTCGCGGCGACGTGATGGGGAAGCTGTGAGCCTCCAGGAACGAAGCGTGCGACGGCACGGTTGAGAGCGAAACGGAGGATCCCGCCATGCTCTCGCCAATCCGTCTTGTCTCTGAAGCTGGCGAATTCGCCGCGCACCGCCACAACGGGATGGCGCGCAAGGGGCGAGGGAATGAACCTTACGTCAATCATCTTGCCGAGGTCGCGAACCTGCTCGCCAACGCGACCGATGGTGCGGATGCCGAGCTCGTCGCCGCCGGCTGGCTGCACGACACGATCGAGGACACCGACACCACGCGCGAGGAGCTGGCGGAGAAATTCTCCGATCGCGTTGCCTTGCTCGTCGTCGAGTGCACCGACGACATGAACTTGCCGAAAGCCAAGCGGCGGCAAAAGCAGGTCGAGGACGCTCCTCACAAATCCGCCGGCGCAAAACTGATCAAGATCGCCGACAAGATCAGCAATATCGGCGCGCGCATTCATGCCGACCCGAGCCGCGAGGAGCGCGACGATCTCGTCGACTATACCGGCTGGGCCGAGCAGGTGGTCGCCGGTTGCCGCGGCGGCAATCAATGGCTCGATGCGAAATTCGACGATGCCGTGAAAGCAGCGAGGGCCTCGCTGTGACCGGCCAAACATTCAAATGCAAACGGGGCTCGTGATGTCCGTCAAGATGAAGCGTTCCGTCTATGCCGACATGTTCGGCCCGACCACCGGCGACAAGGTGCGGCTGGCCGACACTGATCTCGTCATCGAGGTCGAGAAGGATTTCACCATCTATGGCGAGGAGGTGAAGTTCGGCGGCGGCAAGGTGATCCGCGACGGCATGGGGCAGTCCCAGGTCACCAACAAGCAGGGCGCGGCCGACACGGTTATCACCAACGCGCTGATCATCGACCACTGGGGCATCGTCAAGGCCGACGTGGCGATCAAGGATGGCATGATCTCTGCGATCGGCAAGGCGGGTAACCCGGATATCCAGCCCGGCGTGACCATCGTCATCGGCCCCGGCACCGACGTGATTGCCGGCGAAGGCAAGATCCTTACGGCCGGCGGCTTCGACAGCCACATCCATTTCATCTGCCCGCAGCAGATCGAGCACGCGCTGATGAGCGGCGTCACCTCGATGCTGGGCGGCGGCACCGGTCCCTCGCACGGCACGTTCGCCACCACGTGTACGCCGGGTCCGTGGCACATCGGGCGGATGATCCAGTCATTCGACGCCTTCCCGGTCAACCTCGGCATTTCCGGCAAGGGCAACGCCTCGCGGCCCGCAGCGTTGGTCGAGATGATCAAAGCCGGCGCCTGCGCTCTCAAGCTGCATGAGGACTGGGGCACGACGCCGGCGGCGATCGACAACTGCCTTTCGGTTGCCGACGACTACGACGTCCAGGTCATGCTGCATTCCGATACGCTGAACGAGTCCGGCTTCGTCGAGGATACGATCAAGGCCTTCAAGGGCCGCACCATCCACGCCTTCCACACCGAGGGCGCCGGCGGCGGTCATGCCCCCGACATCATCAAGGTCGCGGGCCTGAAGAACGTGCTGCCGTCCTCGACCAATCCGACGCGCCCCTTCACCCGCAACACCATCGACGAGCATCTGGACATGCTGATGGTGTGCCACCACCTCGATCCCTCGATCGCCGAAGACCTCGCATTTGCCGAGAGCCGCATCCGCAAGGAGACCATCGCGGCCGAAGATATCCTGCATGACCTCGGCGCGCTCTCGATGATGTCCTCGGACTCGCAGGCCATGGGCCGGCTCGGCGAGGTCATCATCCGCACCTGGCAGACGGCCGACAAGATGAAAAAGCAGCGCGGGTCCCTGCCGCAGGACAAGGGCAAGGACAACGACAACTTTCGCGTCAAGCGCTACATCGCGAAATACACGATCAATCCCGCGATCGCTCATGGCGTCTCAAAACTGATCGGTTCGGTTGAGAAGGGCAAGCTCGCCGATCTCGTGCTGTGGTCGCCGGCCTTCTTCGGCGTCAAGCCGGACTGCATCGTCAAGGGCGGAACGATCGTCGCTGCTCCCATGGGTGATCCCAACGCCTCGATCCCGACGCCGCAGCCGGTGCATTACCAGCCGATGTTCGGAGCCTTTGGCAAGGCGCGCACGGCATCATCCGTCGTCTTCACCTCGAAGGCCGCGGTCACCGGCGGCCTCGCGCGAAAGCTCGGCATCGACAAGAAGCTCTATGCCGTCCAGAACACCCGCGGCAAGATCTCCAAGAAGAGCATGGTTCACAACGACGCCACGCCCAGTATCGAGGTCGATCCGGAGACCTATGAGGTGCGCGCCGACGGCGAGCTTCTCACCTGCGCGCCCGCCGAGGTGCTGCCGATGGCGCAGCGGTATTTCATGTACTGAAATTACCGTCGAACGCTGCGCCCTCGGAGCCTGTCCGAGGGCGCATTTTCCGGTTTTGCGTCTCGTCGCGCTTGGTCTAATGTCACGCCCGGTATCTTGAACCAGAAGAAAAGCCGGGAGGATTTCTCGTGATCTACGTCGTTGCCACCTTGACCATCAAGCCCGAAACGCGCGCCGAATTCATTGCAGCGGCCACCGCCTGCATCAAGGAGACGCGGAAGGAGCCCGACAATATCGCCTATGATCTGCACGAGAGCATCACCGATCACACCAAGATGGTGTTCGTCGAGCAGTGGGAGAATGCCGAGGCGCTGGTGCCGCATCGTGCCATGGAGCACGTGAAGACCTTCGGCCGCGTCGCGGTGAAGTGCTTTGCGGCGCCGCCGAAGGTGGAAGTGATCACGCCGGAAAAGGTCGAGACTCGGTAACAGGGAAAAGCACATGATCCGGGCGACGCAGGTCAGGGGGCAGCACCGCTTCACGGAAGCAGCGGCGGATACCGTCGTGCTCGATTTCGACGACCGGCACCGTCGCCGCATGGCGATGACGGGCACCCGCGGTCTTCAATTCCTGCTCGACCTGGAAAACGCCGTCGCGCTGCGCGGCGGCGATGCGCTGGTGCTGGAGGACGGCCGGCTGGTCGAGGTGGTCGCCGCTCCCGAGCCGCTGCTCGAGATCCGCGGCCACGATCCGCACCATCTCATCCGCGTCGCCTGGCATCTCGGCAACCGGCACCTGCCGACGCAGATCATGGCGAAGAGCCTACGTATCCGAAAGGATCACGTCATCGAGGCGATGGTGAAAGGTTTGGGTGCGCGGGTGATCGAGATCGAGGCTCCCTTCGATCCTGAAGGCGGCGCCTATGCCGATGCTGGCCACGCGCATGCTGATGATCATCGGCATGATGACCATGCGCATCATGGCCACGGGCATCACCACCACGATGATGACCATCACCACCATGATCATGCCGCGCATGATCACGGTCACCATCATCACCACGACGCGCATTGCGAGCATCCCGACCATCATCACGGCCACGGCCATGCTCATGACCACAAATGAGCCGGTTGACACCGGCCTGACCGAGCGTGAGGCGGCGGCGCTCTACCGGCTGATGACGTGGCTGTCGCCGGCGTTTCCCGTCGGCGGGTTCTCCTACTCCAGCGGCATCGAATGGGCGGTGGAGGCGGGCGACATCACCGATACGGCAACGCTCGCGAACTGGCTCGACGCGATGCTCGGCGATGGCGCAGGCTTTTGCGATGCCACCTTCCTGGTGCAGGCGTTTCGCGCGGTGGAGGCGGGCGATGAGGCTCGCTTGCGCGAAACTGCGGAGCTTGCGGCCGCCTTCGTGCCCTCGCGCGAGCGGCAGCTCGAGACCACCGCGCAGGGCCGCGCCTTCATCGACATCGCGCGCGCAGCCTGGAATGCGGATGGGCTGGACGCGATGGTCACGGCCTGCGCAGGGCCACTGGTCTATCCCGTCGCGGTCGGCGTGGTCGCTAGCGCCCATGGCATTCGGCTCGAGCCCACGCTGCACGCCTTTTTGCACGCGCTGGTCTCGAACTGGATTTCGGCGGCGAGTCGGCTGATCCCGCTCGGGCAGACCGACAGCCAGCGTGTGCTCGCTTCACTGGAGGTCGCCGTTGCCGCGACCGCCGCGCGCGCGTTGAGCGCGACCCTGGACGATCTCGGCAGCGCGACGTTCCGCGCCGATCTCGCAAGCCTGCGGCACGAGACCCAATATACGCGGCTGTTCAGGTCGTGATGGCTGCGGCAGAGTCCGTCGTCGTCCTGGCGAAAGCCAGGATCCATAACCACAAAGGCTCGTGGTTATGCACGGCTGTGGCCGCAGCCCGCCGCAACAGCAGAGTTCAGTGGTAATGGGTCCCGGCTTTCGCCAGGACGACGATACAAGGAAAGTGCAATCGATATGGCGACTTCTCACGGCCCCCTGCGTGTCGGTGTCGGCGGTCCCGTCGGAGCGGGCAAGACCGCGCTGATGGATCTGCTCTGCAAGTCCATGCGCGAGCGCTACGACATCGCGGCGATCACCAACGACATCTACACCAAGTGGGATGCGGAATATCTCGTGCGCTCGGGCTCGCTGACGCCGGACCGCATCGCCGGCGTCGAAACCGGCGGCTGCCCGCATACCGCGATCCGCGAAGACGCTTCGATGAATCTGGCGGCGGTTGCCGATATGCGCGCAAAATTTCCCGGACTTGATCTGGTGCTGATCGAGTCCGGCGGCGACAATCTCGCTGCCACTTTTTCCCCGGAGCTCGCCGACATCACCATCTATGTCATCGACGTGGCCGCGGGCGACAAGATCCCGTCCAAGGGGGGGCCGGGCATCACGCGCTCCGACCTCCTGGTCATCAACAAGATCGACCTCGCACCGCATGTCGGCGCCTCGCTGGAGAAGATGCAGCTTGATGCCAAGCGGATGCGGGGCGAGCGGCCGTTCGTCATGACCAACCTGAAGAAGAGCGAGGGGCTCGACCGCATCATCGGCTTCATCGAGGCCAAAGGCGGGTTGAAAAGGGTGGGCTGACGAGGACGGATTGAAGGGCAGGTCGGACGCCTGGCTACATCAGCCAAGTCTGACACGAGTGTTAGTATCTGCCCGTTAATATCTGCGGCAAAATGTGTCTCCGCGGAACCAATGTTCGCCACGGTGATTAACTTACTTCGGTGCCCGGAGCGCTGACGCCCAGGCTGGCGGATTAAGCATTCCGGTCAACCCAAGTTGCGTCACGATGGCTCCTCCTTCATTATCGTCTTCCGTGGGGTCTCATTCTCTTTCGGCAATTGGCCGTTCGAGCGGCGTTCAGATGCTCCGTGTTATTCGCCAGCCTCTCACCTTCTGAGTAAACGAGTGGTTCGGCTGGGATTCATCATCGGTTTTATCGCGCTGCTCGGGATACTGCTCTCCGGGCTCGCGGCCTATCGCGTCCACGATCAGGAGCTGGCGATCGATCGCATCGCGCTGGCCCGCGCGATCGACGTTCATGCAAGCCTGGTGCAGGACCGACTGACCGAGCGCGAGCTTCTGGCGCGCGTCGCCTCCGGCCTGTTCCGCACGCCCGCCGTGATCAAGCCGAACATGCTGGAGCCGCTGCGCTCCGCCATCTACGCCTTCAAAACCGATTTCGTGGTCGCATCCTGGATCGCACGGCTCAAGCCGGCGGAGCTAAGCGCGGCGCAGGTGGCGCTCAGCTCCGCCGGCTTTCCCAATGCGAGCATCCGCAACTACGACGACACGCCGCTCGACACCACGAAGATCACCCAGCCGATCAACGTGCTGATGGATCTCGAGCCGCGCAGTGAGGAGACCAAGGCGCTGCCCGGCCGCAGCTTCGATCAGGACGGCGTGCGCGGCGCGATGCTGGCGCGCGCCATGGCCGAGAAGAAGTCGGTCGCCTCCGATCCGGTGCCGCTGCTCCGTCCCAACGGACCCATGGGCATCATCGTGGCCGCGCCCGTCATTCCGGAAGGGGCGACGGAGCCTGCGGGCTTCATCACGTTTTCCTACGAGCTCGCCTCGCTGATGCTGACCAATGACGACATGTCGCTGTTCTCCGTCGCATTGCGCGATCCGCGCGCGACGGGCGGCGAGCTGATCGCCAACGATCAGGGCGTCGTCAGCGCGCGGACTATCTCGCAGGATGGTCCACAGCCCTCCTCGACGCGCACGGTCAGCTTCGGCGGCCGCGACTGGCAGCTCAGCTACTTCGCCAAGACCAATTCGGCGCGGCGTGCCGAGCAGACCGCAGTCATCGTCGCGGCGATCGGCTTCGCCATCACGGCGATGGTGTGCGGTCTGTTCGGCTATGTCGCCTACAACAACTTGAGGCTCAGCCGCGAAATCCAGGTGCGGATCGGTTTCGAGCGCCGATTGACGGCCGTCATCGACGAGCTCAATCATCGCGTGAAGAACATTCTGGCGGTGATCCAGTCGATCGTGACGCGCACGCTGCGCCACGGTTCCGACATCGACGTGGCGCGTGAATTGTTGATCGGGCGCATTCACGCGATGTCCAACGTGGTTTCGCTGCTCAGCGAGAGCCAGTGGCAGGGCGTCAAGCTGAAAGGCCTGTTCGAGGCGCGCGCCATTCCGCATGCCGATCGCATCGCCATCAGCGGGCCCGACATCGCGGTCAGTGCGCGTGCCGCGCAGAGCCTGTCGCTGCTGTTCTTCGAGCTCGCCTCGCATTCCGACGAGGGCCTGTCGCTGGTCGGCAAGCATCCTCACATCACTGCGAACTGGACGGTGACGGGCGAGGCGCCCGATACGGTCTTCCATTTCCGCTGGGAGGAGTTCAACACCAGCGAGGCGACGCGGCGCGCGGATTCCGATTTCGGCCTGATCCTGCTCGACCGCGTCGCGCCCGAAGCGCTCGGCGGCACCGCCAAGCGCTACTTCACCGATGCCTCCTACGTCTACGAGTTGACCGCGCCGATGGAGACCGTCGTGGACATGACCGAGCGCGACCGCACGGAAAAATTCTCGGCGCCGGTCAGGCCGGTGCGCTGAAGTCGCCGCGATTTCCGCTTCCTCTCGCGCAAGGTAAGCAAGGGGAGAAGGAAAGGCGTCCGAAGTCATCACTGTCCGAAGTCATCACTCACGCACGCCAAGGCGGCCACGGAAGTGGCCGCCTTTTCCTTGTCCACCACCGACCGAAGTTGTCCGTCAGCCGCCGCTGCCGCCGATCACGGCGCGCACGGTCTCGTCGGGGCCGAAATCTTCGGCGCCGTCGACATACAGCAGTGCCGCGAGCTTCGAGCGCGCGCGATTGACGCGGCTCTTGATCGTGCCGACCGCGCAGCCGCAGATCGAGGCCGCGTCCTCATAGGAGAAGCCGGACGCACCGACGAGGATCAGCGCCTCGCGCTGGTCCTGGGGCAGCTTGTCGAGGGCTGCACGAAACTCCTCGAACTCAAGATGCGCATTCTGCGACGGCTGGGTCTTCAGCGTCTTGGCATAGTTGCCTTCAGCATCCTCCACCTCCCGCCGCCGCTTGCGATAGTCGGAGCGGAACAGGTTGCGCAGGATGGTGAACAGCCAGGCCGGCAGGTTCGAGCCAGGCTGGAACGAGTCGATGTTGGCGAGTGCGCGCAACAACGTCTCCTGGACCAGATCGTCGGCTCTGTCGGCATTGCCGCTCAGTGAGATGGCGAACGCGCGCAGGCTCGGGACTGCTGCCAGGATGTCGTCGCGCAGGGATTCCGTGAGAGGCATTAGTCCCTCCCATTGTTGTCGTTGGATCCCCCATTGGTTTGATCTTGGGGTGTTCCTCCCGGCGCATCAAGCTTCTTGATCAGCTCGGCGAACCGCTCGGGAACCCCCTGCCGCACGACGTCGTCGTACATGGCGCGCAATTGATGGCCGATCCGGGATTGGATTTCCGGTGTCAGCCCTCCCTTGCCGGGGGTCGTGTTTCTACTGGCTTGAGATTTGAGATCTTTCATGACCTGTTCCACGTTTCCCCGAGTTAAGTCACTGTCAAATCGAGAAATTTTCTCAACCGGGAGCCGTTCCCTAGTAAGGCCTAATGCGAAGTTGCACAAAAAGTTCCAGCCGTTCCGGAACTTTTCTGTGGTTGAAGCGTAGTCACGCCAGCAGGGGAACCCGGGCCGCCCCTGGCCGATGTCTGGCCCGAAGACGAATGGAGTGGGGATGTCCCGATCACAGCTTGTTGCTGAACACTTGCCGTTGTTGCGCCGGTACGCGCGTGCCCTGACGGGCAGCCAGCCGTCCGGCGACGCCTATGTCGCAGCCATGTTGGAAGCCATGCTCGGGGATCCGTCGGTGCTCGATGAGAGCCACGGACCGCGTGCCGGCCTGTTCCGGCTGTTCACCCAGATCTGGAATTCGGTCTCGCTCAACGACGATGCTGAGGTGACGACGTTGCCGATGCCGCCGGAGCGACGGCTGTCGAACATTACGCCCTTGCCGCGCCAGGCCTTCCTGCTGCTGTCGCTCGAGGGATTTTCGGAGGAAGAGGTTGCCTTCATCCTCGGCACCGACGTCGGCGAAACGCGCAAGCTCGCGGATGCTGCAGGCCGCGAGATGGCGGCGGAGATCGCGACCGATGTGCTGATCATCGAGGACGAGACCTTCATCGCGATGGACCTCGAGAGCCTCGTGAAGAATCTCGGGCACAACGTTGTCGGCGTGGCCCGCACGCATGCGGATGCAGTGGCGCTCGCCAAGAACAAGCGGCCCGGCCTGATCCTCGCAGACATCCAGCTTGCCGACGGCTCCTCGGGCCTTGACGCAGTCAACGAGCTCCTGCGCAGCTTCGAGGTGCCGGTGGTGTTCATCACCGCTTATCCGGAGCGCTTCCTTACCGGCGAGCGGCCGGAGCCGGCGTTCCTGATCTCAAAGCCGTTCCAGCCCGCGATGGTCTCGGCGGTGGCGAGCCAGGCACTGTTCTTCCAGCGCAACTCCCGCAACCGCACGCCCAAGGCGCCCGCGGCGTAAGCAAGGCGCCCGCGGCGTAACGAAGGCGCCCGCGGCATAACGAAGCTGCGGCGCAAGACATAGAACGTCGTGACGAACTAATCCGGCGCGCCGACGAGGGTGTGCCGGATTTTTGTTGTTCGTCCGGCGCGCTTGACGGCCGCGGAATTCGTCCTCCATAGGTGATGGAAACGGTCGCGAGGCGGCCGGATCTGTCCGGAGAATTTGCCCATGCTCGATCAGTCACAGCTCGATCGCCTCGCTATCCGCGATCTCCTCGAGAACTGGGTGGTCTGGCGCGACGCTGGTGACTGGGAGCGCTTTGCCACAGTCTGGCATGCGGAGGGCTGGATGTCGGCGACCTGGTTTCAGGGCCCGGCGGCGGACTTCATCCGGGTGAGCCGCGAAGGTTTTGCCAAGGGTGTGCGCATCCTGCACTTCCTCGGCGGCACCAGCATCGATCTCGCCGGCGAGCGCGCCATCGCGCAGACCAAGATGACGATCTCGCAGCGGGCGCCGGTCCACGACGTCGTCTGCGACGTGGTCTGCACCGGACGCTTCTACGATTTCCTGGAGAAGCGGCAGGGCCAATGGGGCATCGTCCGCCGCCAGCCGATCTATGAGAAGGACCGGCTCGATCCGATCGATCCCGCCGCGGTCCTCCGGCTCGAGGCTGAGCGCTTGGCGGCGCTTCCCGAAGGTTACCGCCACCTCGGCTACATGCAGGAGTTGATCGGCTACAAGGTCAAGCGCGACATGCCCGGCCTGACCGGCGCCGAGGTCGAGAAGCTTTATGCGGAAGGGCGCGAGTGGCTGGGCGGCGCGGCGCGGTCAGGCGCAGCGTGATCGCGGATTCCGTGTATGTGGCAACTTGCCGCGCATCCTTGGTTGTGTCGCGCGCGATTCGAATGATCTGCTTTAGCCAGTCTTAACGTTTCGACGTGTACCCATGTCGTGGCGCAACTACCGGAAGTGTCGCGATCGTCGCAGCCGTCAAGAATACCGGCACTGCGAAGGCGGGCGTTTCCACTAGCGCCAATCCGAAGACTCAGCGGGGCGGCCTTCTTGGCTTCCCAGCGCTAGCCGGATGATCGCACACGAGGTTGCGAAGTCCGGCTCGGCCGCCCTGCTCCACGGCCATGTCGTTCGGAAATAATCAGCAGGGCCAGTTGCACTAACTGATCGTCCATATGGTGGAGGACGCTGTCGACGCGATGCCCGGTACGGGTTGCGCAGTTCGTGGTCTCGACCGTGCGCAAGGCAACGAAGTTCTGTTCAAAGTGTCCGATAACTTCCTCGGCATCGACAAGGATGACATCAGCGACATCCTCGAGCCGTCTTCACCATCAGGCGGGTCGGCGAGAGCACGGAGCTTGGCCTCTGGATCAGCTACGGCAGGCCATGCTGGCGTGGTAATTGTACGTGCGCAGCAATCGACGGGAGCGAGATACGATGCGGTCGATCTCAGCCCTGATCCTTTTGATCGCTTTGTGTGCATCGGCTAGCGCCGCTGCGGCCTCTCACTCACACCGCCGACATGGGGTTGTGCGCGGCAAGCAAGGCGTGGTCGTAGATACTGTTCCTGGCTTTGCCTACGCAACGCCTGGGCGGCCGATCCCCTACCACCCAGCACCATTCGATCGTCAGCCTGATCCGTATGACAATCGCTATCCGGACTGGGGAATGTAATCCGATGGGAGACAGTGGCCCCGCAGAAAAAAGTAAGGCGCGACTGGCATCACCCCGTCTGCGGGGCAATTCCGCAGGCGTCCACTGCGGCTCGCTGATAGCTTCTAACCGCTTGTTAGTTCTGCTATAATTCCCGCATTACATTCCGCCATCGTTCACGGAAGTTCGCCGGAATTCGCCGCGATCCGTGTTCAATGGTGGGGCGGATGGTGGGGCGGGAATGGCCAAGAGGCAGCTGCACAAGCTCTCCGCGCGTGAAGCGGAGACAATCGCTAAGCCCGGACGCTACAGCGATGGCGGTGGGCTCTACCTCGCAATCGAGGCCGGCGCACACGGGCGGCGCCAATGGATTTTCCTGTACCGTGTGCGCGGCACCAGCAAGCGCCGAGAGATCGGTCTTGGCCCAGCCAAGGGGAAGGGCAAGGACGGCTTGTCGCCCGCCGATGCTCGCCTCAAGGCAGCAGACGCCCGCAAGATGCTGCTCCAGGGTAAGGACCCGGCGACGGAGCGACGGGCCGAAGCGGTGGCAGGCACCACGTTCGGAGAATTCGCCGATGCCTTCTTGGCATCGATCAAGGCAGGCTTCAAAGGCAAGAATACGCTCGCGGACTGGAAGCGGGACCTTGAGGTGCGATGCAAACCCATCCGGGCGAAGAAGCTTGCTGACATCACCACCAACGACGTGTTGGCGATCCTGTCGCCGATATGGATGAGGATCAACCGCACGGCGCGTGAGACGCGAAGCCGGATTGAGCGCGTGCTCGACGTTGCGGATGCCAAGGGGCTCCGATCCAGCAAGAACCCCGCCATGTGGAAGACCTTGAAGCCGCTCTTGCCGAAGCCGAAGCGGTCAAAGCGCCACCACAAGGCCGCGCCCTACAAGGACGTGCCCGGCATCGTGCGGGCACTACACGGCAAGCACGAAGCGGCCGACACGGCCGTGAACCTTGCCGCTGAATACATCATCCTAACAGCCGTGCGGACCAGTGAAGCCCGTTTCATGCGCGTGCGCGAGGTGGACTTCGCGGAACGGCTTTGGACCATCCCGGCGGACCGGATGAAGACGGAGGACGATCCTGAAGGCAAGGATTTCGAAGTGCCGCTCTGCGACCGCGCTATCGCGATCTTGAAAGCGGTCATTCCGAAGGACGCCGCGCCCGATGCCTACGTGTTTGCCGGGCAGTGGTCGAAGGACTACACCAAGCCGCTCGGCATGAATGCCGTGCTCCACGCACTTAAAGCAGTTTATCCGGCGATGACGACGCACGGTTGCCGGTCCAGTTTCCGCGATTGGGCGGGTGACGAGACACGTTTCGAACGAGACATTGCCGAGATGGCGTTGGCTCACAAGGTGGGCGATGAAACAGAGCAAGCTTATCGACGCGGGAATGCATTGAAGAAGCGGCGGCAATTGATGGAAGCGTGGGGGCGATATGTCACAAGCGCTTCCACGTGATTGCACTTCCACGCCTCACATCGGAGGTTGCATAAACGCGGGAGCGGAACGATGTCACCTGAAATACAGAAAAAAGCAGGCGGGGCGATTCCCGAAGGTTATTTCTGGAAATCCAAATGGCCGCCCGAAGGGTTCGAGGAATGCCACAACCGTGTTCTGCGAGGCGATGCTCAACGGCGAAGCCGAAGAGATCATGCGGAAGGCCATTCAAATGGGCAAAAAGGGCCATCCAATAGCGATGCGATGGTGCCTCGACCGCATCATGCCTCCGGCCAAGGATCGGCCCGTGACTTTCCAATTGCGGCCGATCAACTCTGCCCGCGATGCGGCCGATGCGATGTCCGAGGTGATGAGTGCGGTGCCACGGGCCGTCTAACACCCGTCGATGCGGCCGAAATTTCGAAGGTGGTTGCCTGCGCCGTCAAGGCATTCGAGGCCGCTAAGCTTGCGGGAACTTCTTCGCATTGCGGCAGGTGGGAGCGCGTCGCAAACCATGGGACCACGGCTGCTGACCGTCGGCCCGGTGGGTGATTAGCAATCCCAACCATGAGACTTAGCTGATTTACTTCCGCGACATCCGGGTCGGGGTCATCGCGCGCCGCGCCGTGCGTCCCTAGGCCAGCGCGAGCTTTACTTTTTCCGGGACCGCACCCTCTTAGCAGGTTTTGTCACGACCATGTTAGTCACCGCAGGGCTTTCGACCGGCGTTGCAAGAATTTCGTGTTGAGCACTCGTCCAATGGACTTCCGCCTTGCCGTCGGGCTGACTCATATATGTCCGCCGTTCAAGCGTGCGCCTCACCGGCGCCGGCGGGTCCGGTAACGGCTTGGTGAACACCTCTACTGTGGTCCATTGGCTGCCGACAAACGTTCAGAAGGGCGCAGCCACCAGCTGCGGGACCGGTTTCGCCTGCGTCGGAGTTTCCAATTGAAACGAATCAGAGCGAGACCTGCGAACCAGAGGGCGGGACGAAGCGCGATCGCAGAAGGGGGAAGGTCCGCTCGTTCAGGTGAAATTTTGCAAATTGAACAGGTTTGTGGCTATTGACATGGTATCAAGGCGCTCCTTCAGCTTTCGCGCTTCCACTGCATTCGAGGCATAGAGCCCCACCGCGATAGCTGAGGAAAACAGAGTTGCGATCAATCCGGCTTCCGAATGCGCAGGGACAAGATAAGCAACGGCCGCTCCTGCCACTTGCACGATGATGGTTAAACCGAACAGCCCGTGTCGCAACCGATTCACTTTTTTCGCCCTAGCCGGATCGCTCTCGTTCAAAATCATCGCCGATCGGTGCAAGTAGGATAGCAGGGTTCGGGTCGCGCACAACGCAGGCGTGCGGATGTCCACAAGCAGGGCGGGCTTCGGTTCGAGCTTTGTCTCGATAACGTCCAATATCGAGACCTTTGCGCTAGCTCAAGTCGGGCGTATGGACTCGGTCGAACATCGGACCGTTGGTGCCCCGCCGAACTCATTCGAACCGCTCGTCTCGGGTTCGATCGCGCTCAGTCTCCCACTGTCGCTCAGCGGCAACGTCTCGTGCAAATCGATCCCTTGCTTCGTTGACGAACGAGATCAGTTTGTCCGAGATCTCGGGGTCGAGCTCGTCGAGCAAGCGAGCGTTCGCCTCGATCAGCGCGGCTCGGGAGCCGCTCCAACTCATCGGTCGGAACCGTTCGACGAACACCGCCAGCACAGACTTGGGATCTGGTGCGTTAGCGAGTAGGGCGTTCGCCTGGTCTGACCATATCTGTGGTGCGCTTTTCTCGGCGCGGCGCGCAAACCTGACGATCGAAGCGGCCTGCAGGTAGCGCTTGTTGCGGTTCCGATCACACCAGGCGATGAGGGCTGCGCATGAGATCGCGTCTGCTGGGTTGGACCGATGTTCGTGCAAGCGTTCGAAAACGCCAAAAACTAGCCGCTGCTCTCGTTCGTCCCCGTCAAATAGAACGTCGAGAACGGACGCTGGCTGCACATCAAGTAGTCCGCTCAGCATACGATCATAGTCGAAGGCGTAGATCTCGCGATCCGCCACGGCCTGCCTGAATCGCCTGGCAACCCCGGCCGCGATCGGGCCTCCGCCGGTCCCTGTCAGACAGGCTCGCGCGATGTCCGCCAGGTGATTGTCAAATCCCTCGTTGCTCTTTTTGAATTCGACACGGGATAAGAGCTCGACTGACCTCCAAGACCTCAGGTTCGTGTAATCGCTGTCCCGAGCGGTCCGAGTGCAAGCGCATGTAAAGGACGTCCAGCGCTACATCGATGCCGGCTGGTTGGTCAGCAATAAGGAGGAGCAGCTCTTTCAAATCACGTCCAGTTAAGCCGTCGGTCGCGCGTCCTAGTCTTACTGAGTCAGAAATCCACGGACCAAGCTGGGTGAGAATCGCATATTGAAGGAGATTCAACGCGAGATCG
>NZ_JBANBA010000067.1:0-50363 GCF_059803475.1 Bradyrhizobium sp. UFLA05-89
TACGAAGGAATACGACGTCCTGAAGCTGGTCTATTTCGAGCAGTTCGATGATCCCGAGAATGCGATCAAGCGGGAGAAGCGCCTCAAGAAATGGAAGCGCGCATGGAAGATCGCGCTGATCGAAAAGGACAATCCCGACTGGAACGATCTCTACCCGGGGATCGCTGGTCCTCCATAACTGCGGTCTCTGGAATACTGGGTCGCCCGGTCAAGCCGGGCGACGACACCTCACTTGTGGCCGTCAGAATCTGCTAACACCCCTCCATGACCGCACCTGACGCGACTTCCGGAACCGCTCCCGCGACTACCGATGCTCCCGCCACTTCCTGGCGCGAGAGCCTGGCCGTGTACCTGCAGCCGCGGGTGCTGATCGTGCTGTTTCTCGGCTTCTCCTCCGGCCTGCCGCTGGCGCTGTCGGGCTCGACGCTGCTGGTGTGGATGCGGGAGTCCGGCGTCGATCTCGGGACCATCGGGCTGTTTGCGCTGGTCGGCACGCCCTATACGCTGAAGTTTATCTGGGCACCGCTGGTGGATGCGCTGCATGTGCCGCTGTTCACCCGCGCCTTCGGGCGCCGCCGCGGCTGGCTGCTGTTCTCGCAGCTCTTGCTGATCATCTCGATCCTGCTGCTGGCGCTGACCGATCCTGCGCGCTCGCCGTTCTTCGTCGCGCTCGGCGCCTTGCTGGTGGCAACGACGTCCTCGACACAGGACATCGTGGTCGACGCCTTCCGCGTCGAGAGCCTGCCCGAGAGCGAGCAGGCGGCCGGCATGGCGTCCTATGTGGCGGCCTATCGCATCGGCATGCTGGTCTCGACCGCAGGCGCGCTGTTCATCGTATCCGGCTTCGAAAGCACCGGCATTCCGAAGCCGTCCGCGTGGATGTGGGGCTATGTGGTGATGGCGGCGATGGTGCTGATCGGCACGATCACCGCGCTGCTCGCCACTGAGCCCGCACAATCGGCAAAGGCGGAGGCCGCAACGCAGACCGAGACGGCATTCGCGCGCGTCCTGCACGCCGCGATCGGCGCCTTCTCGGAATTTCTGTCGCGCAAGGATGCGTTCGCTGCGCTCGCTTTCGTGGTGCTGTTCAAGTTCACCGATGCATTCTCCGGCACCATGACGGCCCCGTTCGTGATCGACCTCGGCTTCTCCCGCAACGACTATGCCGCGATCGTGAAGGGCGTCGGCCTTGCCGCGACTCTGATCGGCGGTTTTGCCGGCGGTTTCGTCGCGCGGCGCTATTCGCTGGCAACGAGCCTGTGGATCGGCGGCGTGGTGCAGGCGATTGCCAACCTGTCCTTCTCATGGCTTGCGCTGGTCGGCACCAACCAATGGGCGCTCGCCTTTGCGATCACCTGCGAGAACTTCACCAGCGCCATCGGCACCGTGATCTTCGTCGCCTATCTCTCCGCGCTGTGCCAGAACCCGCTGCACACGGCGACGCAATATGCGCTGCTCACCGCGCTGGCCGCGGTCGGGCGCACCTATCTGTCGTCAGGCGCCGGCTTCGTGGCGAAGATGACGGGATGGCCGCTGTTCTTCATGATCTGCGTGGTGGTCGCGGTGCCGAGCCTGATCCTGCTCGCATATTTGCAGAAGCGCGGACATTTCGAGACGCTGGGGCCGGTCAGGGTGTAGCGCTGCGGTGGCCGCCGTAGGGTGGGCAAAGCTGAGCGTGCCCACCTCTTCTGTTGCAATCGTGCAAAGATGGTGGGCACGGCGCAAGCGCGCCTTTGCCCACCCTACGGCAGCTGCCTTCGCGGCGAGCCGCCCCCAACTACTTCTTCACCAGGCTCCACTTCGTGATCACGGCTTCGCTCATCTGGCCGGGATCGCTGGCGCAGGTGACTTCGTCGACCTTCACGGAAATTTCCTTGCCGACGAATGATTTCAGCTGCGTGGCCTGCGCGTCACTGGAGGTGACGAGCTGGAATGTCTCGGGACCGGTCTCGAGATTGCACAACCCGCTCGGCGCCGGCAGGCGGCGTGGCTCGGACGTGATCTGGTAGGTCGCAACCTTCTTGCCATTCTTGACGTCGCGCACGCGCATGGTGTTCAGCTCGCCGGAGAGCACCTCGCCGTTGCTGATCGGCTTGCCGGGCTTTGACGGCGGGGGCGCCTCATCCTCCTGTTGCGCGGAGACGGCCGGCGTCACCAGCGTCATCATCGTCGCGACCAAAGCCAACCGTCTGGCGAATCGTTTCGTCATGTCGTCCGTTCCGTCGTCTTAAGGGAATAGCTAGAACAGGGTCCGCTGCCGCATTGCTGCCGATAGCGTACCTTCATCGAGATAATCAAGTTCTCCGCCAACCGGCACGCCATGGGCGAGCCGCGTCACCTTGACGTTGGCGTCCTGGAGCAGGTCAGTGATGTAATGCGCCGTGGTCTGGCCGTCCACCGTCGCGTTCAGCGCCAAGATGATCTCGTGTACCTGCGGATCATGCGCGCGGGCGACCAGCGCGTCGATGGTGAGGTCCTGCGGTCCGACGCCGTCGAGCGGCGACAATGTCGCGCCAAGCACGTGATAGCGCCCTTGCGTCGCATTGGCCCGCTCCAGCGCCCAGAGATCGGCGACGTCGGCGACCACGACGATGATGGCGCCATCGCGCCGCGGGTCGGTGCAGACCGTGCAGGGAATTTGCGTATCGATATTGCCGCAGGTCTTGCACACCTGGACCTTGTCGAGCGCGACCTGCAAGGCGGCGGAGAGTGGCATCATCAGCGCTTCGCGCTTCTTGATCAGATGCAGCGCGGCGCGCCGCGCCGAGCGCGGCCCCAAACCGGGCAGCCGCGCCAGAAGCTGGATCAGGCGTTCGATCTCGGGACCGGCAACGGCTCCCATGTCACTGGCCGAACAGGCCCGGCGGCAGGCCGAGTCCGCCGGTGAGCGCCTGCATCTTCTCCTGCATGGCGGCTTCCGCCTTGCGGCGCGCATCGCCCAATGCGGTGACGAGCAGATCCTCCAGCACCTCGCGCTCCTCGGCCTTCATCAGCGAGGGATCGATCCTGACGCCCTTGACGTCCATCTTCGCGGTCATGCGCACCGCAACCAGGCCGCCGCCGGATATGCCCTCGACCTCGACATTGCCGAGCTCGTCCTGCATCGCCTGCATCTTGGATTGCAGCTGCGCCGCCTGCTTCATCATGCCGAGAAAATCAGCCATGGGTGTTCGTCCTTGGAAAGATAGGCTCAGAGATCGTCGTCGCCGTCGGAACCGTCGGGCGGATCGTCACTGCCATAGTCGGCGTTAATATTGGATTCCGGCGTCTCGGGGGCAAGCCTGCGGACCTCGACCACCTTGGCGCCGGGGAAGCGCGACAGCACCTCCTGCACCCGTGGATCGGCCTCGGCGGTCCGCGCGTGCTCCTGCTTGGCGGCCTGGTTGACCGAGCGCAGCGTCGGCTGGCCCTGCTCGTTGGACACGATCACCGTCCAGCGGCGACCGGTCCAGAGCTCGAATTTGCGCGCCAGCTCGGAAATCATGGTCTTGGAGGCGTTGGGCTCGAGCGCAACCTCCAGCCGGCCCTCCTCGAAACGGACGAGGCGCATATCGGCTTCGAGCGCGCCCTTGGTCATGAGGTCGCGCTTCTGGCCGGCGAGCGCGACGAGCTGGGTAAAGCTCGTGATACGCAGCGCGGGCGCCGAGCCCTGAGTCTCCGGCGCGGGCGCTGCCATTTGCGGCCGCGCACCACCACCGAACGAGGACGGCGACGACGGCGCGCGCACCGGCGCCGCCGAGGCAACCGGCGCGGTCGGCGTACTGCGCGCAGCGCTTCCGCCGCTCACGATCGGCGAACCACCACCGTTCTGTTCCAGCATCCTGATCGCTTCGTCCGGCGTCGGCAGGTCGGCGACATAGGCGATGCGGACCAGCACCATCTCCGCGGCGGCTGCCGGGCGCGTTGCGGCCTGCACCTCGGTGATGCCCTTGAGCAGCATCTGCCACATCCGCGACAAGACGCGCATCGAGATCTTCGACGCAAAGTCGCGCGCGCGCAGCCGCTCGGTCTCGCCATAGGCGACGTTGTCGGCGGTGGCCGGCACGATCTTGACGCGGGTGACGAAGTTGACGAACTCGGCGAGATCCGAGAGCACGACGATCGGATCGGCACCGGTGTCGTACTGGTCGCGGAACTCCTTGAAGGCTGACGCGATGTCGGCGCGGACCAGCGAATCGAAGAGGTCGATGACGCGGGTGCGGTCGGCAAGCCCCAGCATCTGCCGCACGGCGTCGGCCTTCACCTGGCCGGCCGCATGCGCGATCGCCTGGTCGAGCAGCGACAGCGAATCGCGCACGGAACCTTCCGCCGCGCGGGCGATGATGCCGAGCGCCTCCGGCTCGATCTCGACGCCTTCCTTCGCGGCGATGTTGGCAAGGTGCTTCATCAGCACGTCGGCCTCGACCCGGCGCAGGTCGAAGCGCTGACAGCGCGACAGCACCGTGACCGGAACCTTGCGGATCTCGGTGGTCGCGAACACGAACTTGGCGTGCTCCGGCGGCTCCTCCAGCGTCTTCAGGAAGGCGTTGAACGCCGCCGTCGACAGCATGTGGACTTCGTCGATGATGTAGACCTTGTAGCGGGCGCTGGCCGGCGCATAGCGCACGCTGTCGTTGATCTGGCGGACGTCATCAACGCCGGTGTGCGACGCGGCGTCCATCTCCAGCACGTCCATGTGCCGGCTTTCCATGATGGCCTGGCAATGCACGCCGAGCGTCGGCATGTGGATGGTCGGGCCCTTCACCGAGCCGTCTGGCATCTCGTAGTTGAGCGCGCGGGCGAGGATGCGCGCGGTGGTGGTCTTGCCGACGCCGCGGACGCCGGTGAGGATCCAGGCCTGCGGAATACGCCCGGTTTCGAACGCATTGGAGACGGTGCGGACCACGGCCTCCTGGCCGATCAGATCGTCAAAGCTGGAGGGACGGTATTTGCGCGCCAGCACCCGGTACGGCGTTCCCGGCTGGGCGCCGAGCGCAAAGCCAGCCTGGCTGGCGCTGTCAGGATCGGTGGGGGCGCCAGCGTCGGTCATCGGTCGATCCGCAATGAAATCTCTCTCGGCCGGCTTTTGCGGAAAGGAGCGCGCTGGCGGGGAGTCCCGCCGGCGCAATTCGCTCGAAAAACAGGTAGGAGACTGACGAGCGACCCGATCCGGACCTCGTTAGGGCTGCTTCCTTCCGGACCTGACCCGGTTGGCGAGTGGCTCGTCCACCGCCAATCTCCCGGTCCCTATTTGGGGCCAAAAGGGCCGGAAAGCAAGCGGGTATCGGGTCGGTATCAGCCTGCCCAGCATCCGGGCAAATCCCCGCCCAAAGCGCCAAGAGGCTGTGCTTTCGCTGACAGTGCCGCCTTGGTAAGAACGCTGCCGGAACTTCACCCAATCAGAAAAGCGATAACAAAAATGGTTACACGTCGTGATGTTGCATCGATTGTCGGGCTGGGCGCGGTCGGCGCGGCAATGGCGGCAGGCGCGGTCGCATCCCCGGCGGTGGCGCAGACGGCCCCCGATCCCAGCGAATCCACCTTCGCGCGCATCCGCCGCACCAAGAAGATGCGGATCGGCGCAGTCAATGGCGGTGCGCCCTACTACATGAAGGACCTCGCCAGCGGCCAGTGGAAGGGTTTTTACGTCGACATCGCGAAAGCGCTCGCCGACGACATGGAAGCCGAGCTCGAGATCACCGAGACGACCTGGGGCAATTCGGTGCTCGATCTGCAGTCCAACAAGATCGACATCTTCTTCGGCCTCAACCCGACGCCGAAGCGCGCGCTGGTGGTCGATTTCTCGATTCCCGTCTTCAACAACGCCTTCGGCTTCCTCGCGAAAAAGGATTTCAAGCCGAAGACCTGGGCCGAGCTGAATTCGCCCGACATCAAGATCGCCGTCGACCAGGGCTCCTCGCACGACCAGGTCGTCAGCCGCCTGATCCCGAAGGCGCAGATCTCGCGCCTGAAGACGGCGGATGACGCCACCGCCGCGCTGCAGACCGGCCGCGTCGACGCGCAGTGCCTGATCACCATGCTCTCGCTCACGGTGTTGAAGAAGAATCCCTCGCTCGGTCAGTTCGTGCTGCCGACGCCGATCTTCGCCACCACCTCGAACGCCGGCTTCCGCCGCGAGACCGACAAGACCTGGCGCGACTACGTCAACACCTGGATCGACTTCAACAAGGGCCTCGGCTTCATCCGCACCGCGATCCTCACCAACATGGAGCTCGTGGGGGTGACGGAAGCGGACATTCCGCCGGGCGTGACGTTGTAGTGTGGTGAGATTGGCTCGAGTTCGATCCGCACACTCTGCTGCGCTCCCTCTCCCGCTTGCGGGAGAGGGTTGGGGAGAGGGTATTTCCACAATGAAGAACCCCGATGAGGAGAGAGCCCTCACCCGGCGCTTCGCGCCGACCTCTCCCGCAAGCGGGAGAGGTGCAGCGAGACTGCGGCGCCAGTATTCCAAGCTTTCGACGGCTGAGTAGCGCAACATGTATCAGTGGGACTTCGGCATCCTCTGGGGCTATCGCTGGCTCTTCCTGAACGGGCTCGGCGTCACCGTCGGCTTCACCGTGGTCATCGTGCTGCTCGGGCTGCTGTTCGGCCTCATCGCCGCGCTCGCGATGCTGTCGCGCTTTGGCTGGCTGCGCGGCATTGCGCTGACCTTCGTCGAGGCGTTCCGCTGCACGCCGATCCTGGTGCAGCTGATCTGGTTCTATTACGCGCTGCCGATCCTCGCCGGCGTCGAGATGACGCCGATCACGGCTTCGGCGCTGGCACTGTCGCTCTATGGCGGCTCGTTCTATTCGGAAATCATCCGCGGCGGCATCGTCTCGATCGACAGCGGCCAGTCCGAAGCAGGCGCCGCGCTCGGCATGACGCCGCGCCAGGCCATGATGCGCATCGTCCTGCCCCAGGCGATCAAGCGCATGATCCCGGCGCTGATGAACCAGTCGATCATCCAGTTCAAGAACACCTCGCTGGTCTCGGTGCTCGCGGTGCCCGACCTCGTCTATCAGAGCCAGGTCGCCGCGCATGACAGCTACCGGCCGCTCGAGACCTACACCGCGGTGGCGCTCGCCTATGCCGCGATCCTGATTCCCCTGACCATCATCGTGCGGCGGGGCGAGAAGCGTCTGGCGGTCAGCGAATGAGCGATACGTCCAAAGATACTTGCAAGGATACTTGCAAGATCGAGATCCGCGGCTTGCGCAAAAGCTTCGGCAGCAACGAGGTGCTGAAAAACATCAACCTCGACGTCGCCAAGGGCGGCGTGGTCGCGCTGATCGGGCCGTCGGGCTCCGGCAAGTCGACGCTGCTCCGCTGCATCAACCTGCTGGTCGTGCCCGATGGCGGCAGCGTCCGTGTCGGCGAGACGCGTTTCGCATTCGGTGAAGGCGCGAAGCTGCCTGATGTGAAGACGTTGGCAAAATTCCGCGCCACCACCGGCATGGTGTTCCAGCATTTTAATCTCTTCCCGCACATGACGACCCTCCAGAACGTCATGGAGGGGCCCGTCACGGTGCGCCGCATGCCGAAGGCAGGCGCCGAGAAATTGGCGCGAGCGCAACTGGCAAAGGTCGGGCTTCTGGAAAAGGCCGATCAATATCCGGCGACACTCTCGGGCGGACAGAAGCAGCGCGTCGCTATCGCGCGGGCGCTCGCGATGGAGCCGGACGTGATGCTGTTCGATGAAGCGACCTCCGCGCTCGATCCAGAGCTCGTCGGCGAGGTGCTGGGCGTGATGCAGCAGCTCGCTTCCGAAGGCATGACCATGGTGATCGTGACGCATGAGATCGCCTTTGCCCGCGAGGTCGCGGGCCGCGTGGTGTTCATGCGCGGCGGCGTCGTGGTCGAGGACGGCCCGGCGCGGCAGGTGATCGACAGCCCGCGCGAGGCCGCGACGCGCGCCTTCCTCAGCCATTTCCACCGCACCGGCGCGTTGCCGCCGGCCACCACAGCATCCTGATGTCAGATATCGATCGCGTCTATCTCGTCACCGGTGCCGCCAGCGGTATCGGCCGCGCCACGGCAAAGCTGCTCGCCGCGCCCGGCATTGGGCTCGTTCTGCATACGCGCGCGAACGAGGACGGACTTAGGGCGAGCGCGGCGGACGCCGAAGCATGCGGTGCGGCCGTTGCAACATGTCTCGGCGATCTCGCCAATGAAGTGGCTGTGACGCTTGCATGTGCGACTGCGCATCTCAATTTTGACCGGCTTGACGGATTGATCCTGGTTGGAGGCCACGCCCGCCGCGGCAGTCCGATCGGCACGCCCGCAGATCAATTCCTGCAGGCTATGGACGAATCCGCCCTCGCCTTCACACGTTTCGTCAAGGCCGCGCTTCCGCTCCTGCGTGCAGGCCGCGATGCGCGGATTGTCGCGGTGTCGTCCTTCGTCGCACACGCAATCCGCCCTGATTTCGCGCCCTTCGCGGCAACGGCCGCGAGCCGCGCTGCACTGGAAGCCCTGGTACGGCTCACCGCGGTCGAGCTCGCCGGCGACGGCATCACTGTCAACGCGGTTGCGCCGGGCCTCATCGTCAAGGACAAGCCGAGCGAGAGCCGACTTTCACCCGAGCAGATCGCCGCAACAGAAGCATTGATCCCGATGCGCCGTCGCGGACGGCCGGAGGAAGTGGCCGAGATCATCGCCTTCCTGGCGTCACCGAAGGCATCCTATGTCACCGGCCAGGTCTGGCACGTCAATGGAGGCCTGACATGACCGAAGCGACCGTCGAGCGTCTTAGGCTGTTCCTGATCGAAAGCCCGATCAAGATGGCGCGGCTTCAGGGCGTCGGCAACGTCAAGGGCACAGTGAAGCGCGTGCTGCTCGAGCTCACCGCGAGCGACGGTGTGGTCGGCTGGGGCGAAGCGGCGCCGTGGGAGGTGTTTACGGGAACGCCGGAGGCGGCGTTCTCCGCGCTCGACATCTACTTGCGTCCGATCCTGCTCGGCAAGCCGGTGCGCCGCATCCGCGCGCTGATGGCGGAACTCGAGCGCGCGCTGGTTGGACATGCCGAAGCAAAAGTCGCAATCGAGATGGCGCTGCTCGACATCGTCGGCAAATCGGCGGGACTTTCGGTCGCCGATCTGCTCGGCGGCCGTGTGCGCGACTCGATCCCCCTCTCCTTTTCGATCGCCGATCCCGATTTCGCCGCCGACCTCGAGCGCATGCGCAAAATGGTTCCGGACGGCAACGTCATCTACAAGGTCAAGACCGGCGTGAAGCCGCATCGCGAGGACCTCGATCACCTCGCGGCGATCCGCAAGGAGTTCGGCGACAAGGTCGATCTTCGCGTCGACTACAACCAGGCCTTGGCGCCGTTCGGCGCCATCAAGATCCTGCGCGATATCGAGCAATTTTCGCCGACCTTCATCGAGCAGCCCGTGCCGCGTAGATATCTCGACGTCATGGCACAGCTCACAGCGGAGCTGGAGACACCCGTGCTCGCCGACGAGAGCTGCTTCGAGCGCCGCGACATGATGGACGTGGTGCGCCGGCAAGCTGCTGACGCCGTGTCCATCAAGCTGATGAAGGCCGGCGGCCTGTTCGAGGCGCAAGCCATCATGGCGATCGCCGATGTCGCCGGGCTGCCCGGCTATGGCGGCACGCTGTGGGAAGGCGGCATCGGGCTCGCCGCCGCCACGCAGCTCATCGCGGCAACGCCCGGCATCTCGCTTGGCTGCGAATTCTACATGCCGCACCACGTACTGACCGAGGACGTCCTGGAGGAGCGCATCCCGAACCGAGGCGGCCATGTCGTCGTGCCCGATGGTCCGGGGCTTGGCATCCGCGTCAGCGAAGCCTCAGTCCGCGCCAACGCGCGCGTGCTGGCGGAGGCGTGAGGAGCGTCGGCATGGCCGCCGGCGCCAGCCACAAACTCAATCGTCGTCCCGGGCAAGCGTCAGCGCAGACCCGGGATCCATAACCACAGGATTGAGTTTGGCGAAGACTCGGGGTTACCAACTCGCGCCATGACTCCTTCCTGGGATTATGGGTCCCGGATCTGCGCTCCGCTTCGCTGCGCTTGTCCGGGACGACGATCGAGTATGCGGACTCCGCGGAGCACGATCCTTCCCCTAACGGAATCGCTGTCGTATGGTCGGAGCCAACACTCAGGGGTTCCTGCCCTCGCCGCCCGATCGCGCCGGGCCTTTCGGAAACACTTTCATGCCTGATCCCGCCTGGTCGCTGCACTCCCGCCTGAAAGAGGACACCATCGATATCGGCGACCTGCCGTTGTCGAAAGTGCTGGTCATCAAGGACGCGCATTACCCCTGGCTGTTGCTGGTGCCGCGCCGTGCGGATGCGGTCGAGATCATCGATCTCGACGAGGTCCAGCAGGCGCAATTGATGACGGAGATCACGCGCGTCTCCCGGGCGCTGAAAGAGACCACCAAATGCGACAAGCTCAACGTCGCAGCGCTTGGCAACCTCGTGCCGCAGCTTCACGTGCACATCATCGCGCGCCGCACCAGCGACGCTGCCTGGCCGCGCCCGGTCTGGGGGGTGATGCCGCCGTTGGCGCATGACGCCGAAGAGGTGCAGAACTTCATCAGCGCGCTTCGCCGCAAGATCTGGTTGGGTTGAAAGAACGATTGGGTTGAAAGAACAATAATGTCAGCATTCGACTCGTTTCCGCTGGGGCAGCCGGCCTTCGTCACCAACGTCCTCGATCGCGCCGCGCATCTGCGCCTCAATGACGAAAAACTCTTCGCACTCGAACAGAACCCGTCGTCGCGCGCTTATGTGATCTACCGCGACTCGCTCCTGGTGAAGCGCGAGGGCGAGCGCGTCCGCGCCCTGCTCTCGATCGATGAAGCCACCAAATGCGGCGCCAATCCCGGCACGATCTTCCTGGGGCTGCGCGATGGCGCTGCGGTGTTCGGCATGGGCATGCCGCAGGCGGCGGCCGAAAAACTCATCGGCAGTGAGGACTATAGCGTGACCGAATTGCGCGGCATGGCCATGCAAGGCGCGATTCCGCCGCAGGAGCTGTCCGCGATCGCGATGGCGAAGTCGATGGTCACCTGGCATCAGCGCCACGGCTATTGTGCCAATTGCGGTGCGCGCAGCGCGATGAGGGAAGGCGGCTGGAAGCGCGAGTGTCCTGCTTGCAAGGTCGAGCATTTTCCGCGCACCGACCCGGTCGTGATCATGCTGGTCGCCTCCGGCGACAAGTGCCTGCTCGGCCGCCAGAAGCAGTTTCCGCCGGGCATGTATTCCTGCCTCGCCGGCTTCGTCGAGGCGGCCGAGACCATCGAGGACGCGGTGCGCAGGGAGATCTTCGAGGAATCCGGCATCCGCTGCACCGATGTGCAGTATTACATGACGCAGCCCTGGCCCTACCCGTCGTCACTGATGATCGGCTGCAGCGCACGCGCGTTGACCGATGAGATCACCGTCGACCACTCGGAGCTGGAGGACGCGCGCTGGTTCAGCCGCGACGAGGCCCGGCTGATGCTGACGCGGACGCATCCGGACGGGCTTGCCGGCCCGCACCCCTTCGCCATCGCCCATCATCTGGTCGGCCGCTGGTTGCAGGGCAAGGACGGCGTATAGCGGCGACCGCCGATGTCCGCCAAAACGATCGCGCCACGCATCCTCTGCATCGGCATCCCCGTGCGCGACCTCACCTTCCGCGTGGAAGGCGTGCCCGAGCATGGCAGCAAGGCGAACGCCACGCATCTGGAGGAGATCTGCGGCGGCAACGCGCTCAACGCCGCGATCACCATCGCGCGGCTCGGCGGCCGCGTCGCCTTCGCGGGACCGATGGGTGATGCGCAGGAAACCTCAAGTGGCTTCATCCTCGAGCGCATGGCGCAAGAGGGCATCGATGCCAGACACGTCGTGCGCATGCCGGGCCTGACGACGCCGGTCTCGGCGATCATGATCGACGCGAGCGGCGAGCGCACCCTCGTCATCTATCGCGATCCCAAACTCTGGACAGTGAAGCTGCCTGATGCCGACGCGCTGCTCGGCGATTGCGACGCGATTTTGGTCGAGAGCCGCTGCGCCGAATTCGCCCTTCCCCTCTGCGCCGAGGCGCGACGCCGCGGCATAGCCGTCATCGTCGGCGTCGACCGCGCGATGTCGCAAGGCGATGGCCTCTTCGCGGTCACCTCGCACATCCTGTTCGCCAGCGAGCAGTTGCAGGAAACGGCCGGTGTTGCCGACGACGGTGGAGCGCTGAAGACGCTTGCGAGGCTGACACCGGCATTCGTCGCCGCCACCCGCGGCCCGCGCGGCACGATCTGGCTGAACGAGCGGGGTGGGCTGGAGGAGACGGCGGCCTTTCCGGTTCATGCCGTGGATACGCTCGGCGCGGGCGACGTCTTCCATGGCGCGTTTGCCCTTCGCCTCGCCGAAGGCGTGGAGGCCCGGGAGGCGCTTCGATTCGCCGCGGCCGCGGCCGCGCTGAAATGCACTCGCTTTGGTGGCGGCCTCGCCGCGCCGCAACGCATTGAAGTTGAAGGGCTTTTGCTCGGAAGCTAACCAGCGCGGGCACCCTGTCGCCTGAATATCAGCTTGCTCTAGAAGATTTTTCTATATATGAGGGGTTTCGACCCCTGAAATGGAAAAAAGTTCCTCAAATGAGCGACCTCGCCGTCCAACTCCCAGAGACCAACCGCCGCCTCGACGCCATCGACCGCAAGATTCTGATGGTCCTCCAGGAAGATGCCTCCCTGTCGGTTGCCGAGATCGGCGACCGGGTCGGACTATCCTCCACGCCTTGCTGGAAGCGCATCCAGCGTCTGGAGGCCGATGGGGTGATCCTCAAGCGGGTGGCGCTGGTCGACCAGAACAAGATCGGGCTCGGCATTTCGGTGTTCGTGTCGGTCGAGAGCGCCGACCATTCGGAGGCCTGGCTGAAGAAATTCGCCGAGGCCGTCAGCGCTATGCCCGAGGTGATGGAGTTCTACCGCATGGCGGGCGATGTCGATTACATGCTGCGCGTCGTGGTCGCGGACATGCAGGCCTATGACGTCTTCTACAAGAAGCTGATCAGCGCCGTGCCGCTCAAGAACGTCACCTCGCGCTTCGCCATGGAGAAGATCAAGTCGGTCACCGCACTGCCGATCCCGGCGGTGGTGGCGGCTTAGGCTTCGAATCTCACCACAACGGAACTGTCATCGCCCGACTTGACCGGGCGATCCAGTACTCTGAGACGTTCGTTATTGAACCGAGAAGCCGCGGCGTATTGGATGCCCCGCCGGAGCCTGTCATCGGGCTCGCCGAAGGCGAGACCCGGTGGCGGGGCATGACAGCGGTGAAAGAGGCGGGAGCCTCGCTCAAATCTTCTGATTGTACTCGCCGACTTCCGGATGCGTGCGCAGCACGCTATTCACCATCTCGAACATGTCGTGCATGCGCTGCTCGGAGACCGGGCTTTCGACCACCACGACGAGCTCGGGCTTGTTCGAGGATGCGCGCACCAGGCCCCAGCTTCCGTCCTCCACCGTGACACGCACGCCGTTGACGGTGACGAGATCGCGGATCGCCTGGCCGCCGATCTTCGCACCGCCCTTCTGAAGACCTTCAAAGTGCTTCACCACGGCGTCGACGACGCCATACTTGGCCTCATCGGCACAGTGCGGCGACATGGTCGGCGACGACCAGGTTTTTGGCAGCGCGTTCTTCAGATCCGCCATCGTTTTACCGGGGGCGCGGTCAAGCATGTCGCAGATCGCGATCGCGGAGACGAGGCCATCATCATAGCCGCGTCCGAATGGTTTGTTGAAGAAGAAGTGGCCCGACTTCTCGAACCCGGCAAGCGCGCCCATCTCGTTGGTGCGGCGCTTCATGTAGGAATGGCCGGTCTTCCAGTAGGCGGTCTTCGCGCCCTGCTTCTGCAGCACGGGATCGGTGATGAACAGGCCGGTCGACTTCACGTCGACGACGAACTGCGCGTCCTTGTGGATCGCCGACATGTCGCGCGCCAGCATCACGCCGACCTTGTCGGCAAAGATCTCCTCGCCCGTATTGTCGACGACGCCGCAGCGATCGCCGTCGCCGTCGAAGCCGAGGCCGACGTCGGCCTTGTGATGCAGCACGGCGTCGCGGATCGCGTGCAGCATCTCCATGTCCTCGGGGTTCGGATTGTACTTCGGGAAGGTGTGGTCGAGCTCGGTGTCGAGCGGGATCACCTCGCAGCCGATCGCCTCCAGCACCTGCGGCGCGAATGCACCGGCGGTGCCGTTGCCGCAGGCCGCGACCACCTTGAGCTTGCGCTTCAGCTTCGGACGGTTGGTGAGATCGGCGATATAGCGCGCCGGATAATTTTCGTGGAACTGATAGGAGCCGCCGACCTTGTTCTTGAAATCGGCGCCCAGCACGATCTCCTTCAGCCGCGTCATCTCATCGGGGCCGAAGGTCAGCGGACGGTTGGCACCCATCTTCACGCCGGTCCAGCCATTGTCGTTATGCGAGGCCGTGACCATGGCGACGCAGGGCACATCCAGGTCGAACTGCGCAAAATAGGCCATCGGTGTCACGGCGAGGCCAATGTCATGCACCTTGCAGCCCGCCGCCATCAGGCCGGAGATCAGCGCATATTTGATCGAGGCCGAATAGCCGCGGAAATCGTGCCCGGTGACGATCTCCTGTTTGACACCGAGCTCGGCGATCAGCGCACCCAGCCCCATGCCGAGCGCCTGCACGCCCATCAGGTTGATTTCTTTCTGAAACAGCCAGCGCGCGTCGTATTCGCGAAAGCCTGTGGCCTTCACCATCGGCTCGGATTCGAAGGCATAGGTGTTGGGCAGCAGCGCGGATTTCGGCTTGGGAAACATCGAGACAATCTCGTTAATGGGCAGGAGGAATATACCGCAGGCATAGCGAATGCTCAGGCCGAGCGGAAGGCGGGATCGGCGGCTTATGGCGGATAATTGCGGCAGTTTGGTAACGGGGAAACCTTACCCGCCGCCCTTCAAATCAACGCAACAAAGCGAAATGAAGCCCGGAGCGACCCGCGCTATTGCTCCAGCACCATCTGGCCGTTGGCGTATTCGAAGCGCCTCAGCTTGGACAGAAAGGAAAGCCCGAGCAAATTCTCCGACAGCGCCTCGTCCGGCAACACCATGGCATCGACGTCGCGAACGATGAGGCCGCCGACGTCGAGCATGGCGATGCGGGTGCGCGCGCCCTTGATGGTGCCGTTGGCGGTGGCGACGCTGGCGTTGTAGTCGCCGCGCGACGGGCGCAGGCCGAAACGGGCAGCCGAGGTCTCATTCAGCGCCACCACGGAAGCGCCGGTGTCGACCATGAAGCCGATGCGCTGACCGTCGATGCGCCCCTCGGTCTGAAAGTGGCCGCGGGCGTCGGGCGGGATGCTGACGCTGCGATTGCTCGCTTGCGGCGCGGCCGCCTGCACTGCGGCCATCTGGCGCGGCGCCGAGGTGGCGGAGGCGGAGCTCATCTTGTCGGCCATCTGCGCCATGAATGTGCCCAGCCCAATCATGATGGCCGCGAAGATCATAATGTTACGCATGGCACCACTCGGAACCGAAAACACGATTTCAGCACGCTACGCGTCCCTCCGCGAGCGAGCTTGCGGCCGGGACGCCGCCATTTTGGCGAAAAGCGTGACGGAAGGGTTAATGCGACCGCGTGGCAACACCACAAAGCCCTCATCCTGAGGAGCCCGCGAAGCGGGCGCCTCGAAGGATGGCCGCGGGTACGAGCGGGGCCTGCATGGTTCGCCCGGCGATGCGCAGCATCGTCCGGAGACGCGCGTTCCGCGCTCCTCACCATGAGGGTCTGCCCCGGTTTACGTCCCGCGCGGCTTGGCACGCCGGGTCGGGAGCGCATTCGCTGGATCGTCCGGCCAGGGATGGCGCGGATACCGGCCGCGCAGGTCGGAGCGGACCGCGATGTAGCTACCACGCCAGAAGCCGGGCAGGTCGCGCGTCACCTGCACCGGGCGCTGTGCCGGAGACAGCAGTTCGAGAACGAGCGGCACCTTGCCGCCCGCGATGGACGGATGAGTGTTGAGGCCGAACAGTTCCTGGAGCCGGACGGCGATGGTCGGGCCCTGCTCGGCCTCGTAATCGATCGCGAGCATCGTCCCGGTCGGCGCCTCGAAATGGGTGGGCGCCTCGCGTTCGAGCCGTGCGCGCAGCTCCCACGGCAGCAGCGCCATCAGCGCCTCGGAGAGGTCGCCGGCGGCGACGTCCTTCAGCGCCGTCTTGTCGTAGAGCGCGGGCACCAGCCAGTCATCGCGCCGCGCGATCAAGGCGGCGTCGGACAGATCGGGCCAGCTCTCGCCTTCGGCCTTGCGCAGGAACATCACGCGGTCGCGCCATTGAATGGCGGCTTTCGACCAGGGCAACCGATCGAGACCGGCGGCAATCAGGCCGTCGGCGAGGAGGCGGGCCGTCGTCTCGGACGGCGTGAGCGTGAGCGGCGCCTCGGACAACGTGATGGCGTGCAGCGCACGTTTGCGACGTGCGCGCAGCGCCATTGCACCGCGATCGAAGGAAATCTCGTCCGAGGTTTCGATGTGCTCGGCGAAGTGACCTTCAATATCGTCCTCGCTGATCGGCGCGGCAAGCAGGATGCGTCCGCTCGCCGCCGTACCCGTCATCTCGGCCACCGCTATGTAGGGCGCGCGCGCAAGGGAAGACGTCTGCTCGACGGCCGCGCCGCGGCCGTTGGCGAGCACGAAGCTGCCGTTGCCGCGGTTGCGCGCAACGCGGTCGGGGAAGGCGTAGGCGAGCATGATGCCGGTGCGCAAGTCGCCCTGCCTCGGCGTCCCATTCTCCGATGACGCGACTTGCGAGGCCCAGCGTCGTGCGAGGTCGCGGGCGCTGGTGGCACGCGGTGAGCGGTCGCGGCGGAATTGGTCGAGACGATGGTCGAGATCGACGCTGTCGCCGCCGAGCCCGCGCTCGGTGAGGATCGCGGCGATTTCGGCGGCGGCCCCGCCGCTGCCAGCGCGATGCGAATCCACGATCATGCGTGCGAGCCGCGGTGGCAGCGCCAACGCGCGCAGGCTCTTGCCTTCCGCGGTGATGCGACCGTCGGCATCGAGCGCGTTGAGCTCGGCAAGCAGGCTGTTTGCCTCTTTCAGGGCGGGCTGAGGCGGCGGATCGAGAAACGAGAGCGCGGCAGGATCGCTGACGCCCCATTGCGCAAGATCCAGCACGAGCGAGGAGAGGTCCGCGCTCAGAATTTCAGGCTGCGTGTAGGGCGCGAGCGAGGCGGTCTGCGGCTCGTCCCAGAGCCGGTAGCACACGCCGGGCTCGGTGCGGCCGGCGCGGCCGCGGCGCTGATCGACCGCAGCGCGCGAAGCTCGCACGGTCTCTAGCCGCGTCAAGGCGATATCGGGCTCATAGCGCGGCACGCGGGCGAGGCCGCAATCCACGACGATGCGCACGCCCTCGATGGTGAGCGAGGTCTCCGCGATCGAGGTCGCCAGCACCACCTTGCGCGTGCCCTTGGGCGCCGGCGCGATGGCGCGGTCCTGCACGGCGGCATCCAGCGCGCCGAACAACGGCACGATCTCGATTGCAGCATCATGGATGCGTTCGGCGAGAAAGTTCTGCGTGCGCCGGATCTCGGCCGCGCCGGGCAGGAACGCCAGCACCGAGCCGGCGTCAGTGCGCAGCGTAGAGGCAATCGCATCCGCCATCTGCCGCTCCAGCGGGGCGTCCGCCTTGCGGCCGAGATAGCGCGTCTCGACCGGGAACGCACGGCCCTCGCTCTCGACGACGGGCGCTTCCCCCAGCAGCCTCGCCACCCGGGCGCCGTCCAGCGTCGCCGACATCACGAGGATGCGCAGATCCTCGCGCAGGCCCAATTGCGCATCGCGCGCCAGCGCGAGACCGAGATCGGCATCGAGCGAGCGCTCGTGGAATTCATCGAACAGGACGGCGGCAACGCCTGTCAGTTCGGGATCGTCGAGGATCTGGCGGGTGAAGATGCCTTCCGTCACCACCTCGATGCGGGTCGCACGCGAGATTTTCGAACCGAAGCGGACGCGATAACCGACGGTCTCGCCGGCGCGCTCGCCGAGCGACTTGGCCATGCGGTCGGCGCTCGCGCGCGCCGCGATGCGCCGCGGCTCCAGCACGATGATCTTCTTGTCCCTGGCCCAGGGCGCATCCAGCAGCGCCAGCGGCACGCGCGTGGTCTTGCCGGCACCAGGCGGCGCCACCAGCACGGCAGCATTATGCGCTTCCAGCGTGCGCGACAGGTCGTCGAGCACCGCATCGATCGGTAGGGGCGTGTCGAAGCTGCGAGCCAATATCCGGCATCCGTCATCGCCCGCCTCGTGCGAAATGGCGGACTAAAGAGGGCGATCCAGTAAACTCAGACCCTCGTCACCGACGAGGGTCGAGCATACTGGATACCCCGCCTTCGCGGGGTATGACAACAAGATGCGGCGATCAAACCTGCCCGGCGGGTCGTCCGACGCTCTCATAGACGAAGCCGGCGGCTTCCATGTCTTCGGGACGATAGATGTTGCGCAAATCGACCACGACCGGCTGCACCATGGTCTCCTTCAGCCGATCGAGATCGAGCGCGCGGAATTGCACCCATTCGGTGACGATGACAAGCGCGTCCGCGCCCTTGGCGCAGGCATACGCATCCTCGCAATATTCGATCGCCGGCAGCTCGTGCTTGGCCTGGTCCATGCCGACCGGGTCGTAGGCGCGCACCTTCGCGCCCATGTCGAGCAGTCCGGTCACCAGCGGGATCGACGGCGCATCGCGCATGTCGTCGGTGTCGGGCTTGAAGGTGAGACCGAGCACGCCGATGGTCTTGCCGCGCAGCGCGCCGCCAAGCGCGTGGCTGACCTTGCGCGCCATCGCGCGCTTGCGGTTCTCGTTGACGGCAAGCACGGATTCGACGATGCGCAGGCTCACATCATAGTCCTGCGCGATCTTGATCAGGGCCTTGGTGTCCTTCGGGAAGCAGGATCCGCCGAAGCCCGGGCCCGCATGCAGGAACTTGGTGCCGATGCGGTTGTCCAGGCCAATGCCGCGCGCGACCTCCTGGACGTTGGCGCCGACCTTCTCGGACAAATCGGCGATCTCGTTGATGAAGGTGATCTTGGTCGCCAGAAACGCGTTGGCGGCGTACTTGATCATTTCCGCGGTGCGGCGCGCGGTGAACATCAGCGGCGCCTGGTTCAGCGACAGCGGACGGTAGATGTCGCTCATCACTTTTCGGCCACGCTCGTCATTCGTGCCTACCACGATGCGATCAGGGAACTTGAAATCGCGGATCGCTGCGCCCTCGCGCAGGAATTCAGGATTGGACGCGACCACCACATCGGCCTTCGGATTGGTCTCGCGGATGATGCGTTCGACCTCGTCGCCGGTGCCGACCGGAACCGTGGACTTGGTAACGACGACCGTGAAACCGGAAAGCGAGGCAGCGATCTCCCGCGCGGCGGCGTAGACGTAAGACAAGTCAGCATGACCATCGCCGCGCCGCGACGGCGTGCCGACCGCGATGAACACGGCGTCCGCCTCCGCAACCGGCCCCGAAAGGTCGGTCGTGAAGCTCAGGCGCTTGGCCTTCACGTTGGTCTCGACCAGCGAGTCCAGCCCCGGCTCGTAGATCGGGATCTCGCCGCGGTGGAGCGCGGCGATCTTGCGCTCGTCCTTGTCGACGCAGGTGACGTCATGGCCGAAATCCGCAAAGCACGCACCGGAAACCAGCCCTACATAGCCCGTGCCGATCATGGCAATTCGCATGAAAAACCTGCCTGTCTTGGTTAACGCATGATGACGCTTTGGAGCGGTCTTAAAGCATTTTCAGGTCCGCGGGGAAGAGGCTGATCCCCAGAAAAACGGCAAGAAGACCGGCATGTGATTTGTACAGTAAAGGGGACCGAAACCTGCCGCCGGCATACTGTGCCTCGCTCTTGGGCGGTAAGCGCCTCGAAAAGGGACACCATGACACCAATTGGCACGATCGCGGCAAGCGGAGGCTCCAAGACCTCGCCGCCGGCGCGCGTCGATTGGGTCGATTATGCCAAGGGCATCTGCATCGTCATGGTCGTGATGATGCACTCGGTGATCGGGGTTGAGCTCGCTGCCGGCGAACCCGGGTTCATGCATGGTCTGGTCGCCTTCGCAAAGCCGTTCCGGATGCCGGATTTCTTCCTGATTTCGGGACTATTCTTGCCGCTCGTGATCGACCGCGACTGGCGAATCTATCTCGACCGCAAGGTCGTGCATTTCGCCTATTTTTATGTCCTCTGGGTGACAATCCAGTTTGGCTTCAAGGCGCCGGCTTTCGCAGCCGAAACGGGCTGGCGCGATGCGGGCCTTCTGTACCTCGAATCATTCATCGAGCCGTTCGGCACGCTCTGGTTCATCTACCTGCTGCCGATCTTCTTCGTCGTCACAAAACTGACACGACGAATCCCGCCGCTCGCGATCTGGCTCGCAGCAGTGCTGCTGGAGACGGCCCGCATCGCAACAGGATGGACCGCCATCGACGAGTTCTGCGCGCGCTTCGTCTATTTCTACTCCGGTTATCTGTTTGCCGATTACGTGTTCGCGTTGTCGGAACGCGCGCGCAGGCATCCCGCCGTTGCCCTTGCCGCGCTTGGCGCGTGGGCGCTCATCAATGCGGGTCTCGTCGCACGCGGCGCAAGCGAATGGCCGATGATCTCGCTTCTGCTCGGCTTCTCCGGAGCCGTCGCCATCGTAACGCTGGGCACGCTGCTCGCGCATTCGCGCTGGCTCAACTTTCTTCGGTTCTGCGGCGAGCATTCGATCGTGATCTATCTCGCCTTCTTCCTGCCGATGGCCGCGACGCGGACGCTGCTGCTGCGCACCGGCATCGTTCCCGACATCGGCATGATGTCGGTGATCGTCACCATCGTGGGCGTGGTCGGTGCACTCTTGATCTGGCAGGCCGCGCTGCGCATGCATGCGAACTTCCTGTTCGAGCGGCCGAACGCCTTCTGGGTCGCGCCGAAGAAGGCGGGGCCGGTGTTGCAGGCGGCGGAATAGTTTCTCGCTCCGCGGTCGTCGCCCGGCTCGACCGGGCGACCCAGTCTTCCAGAGACAGCGGTTATTGACCGATGGGCCGCGGCGTACTGGATTCCCCGGTCAAGCCGGGGAATGACAGTGGGGATAGCGGCGCCAGCAGCCCAAAAATCGCCCCTCCAAGGCTGTCAAATGCCGCAAAAATTCATACATTGCGGCCATGCCCAAAACCTCCCCGAAGACCACCGCCAAAGCTGACTCCAAGGCTGCTGCGCCCAAGGCGGCCGCCGAAACCAAATCCGCTGCTGCCAAGCCTGCTGCCAAACCCGTGGCGGCGAAGAGGGCCGCCAAGGGTGATCACGTCTTCCTGGTCGACGGTTCCTCCTATATTTTCCGCGCCTATCACGCGCTGCCGCCGCTCAACCGCAAGTCCGACGGCTTGCAGGTCAACGCCGTGCTCGGCTTCTGCAACATGCTGTGGAAGCTGCTCCGCGACATGCCCGCGGACAACCGGCCGACGCATCTGGCGATCGTGTTCGACAAGTCGGAAGTCACCTTCCGCAACAAGATCTATCCCGACTACAAGGCGCACCGGCCGCCGGCGCCGGACGATCTCATTCCGCAATTCGCGCTGATCCGCGAGGCCGTGCGCGCCTTCGACCTGCCCTGCCTGGAACAGGTGGGCTTCGAGGCCGACGATCTGATCGCGACCTATGTGCGGCAGGCCTGCGAGCGTGGCGCGAGCGCGACCATCGTTTCCTCCGACAAGGATCTGATGCAGCTCGTCACCGACTGCGTCACCATGTACGACACCATGAAGGATCGCCGTATCGGCATTCCCGAGGTGATCGAGAAATTCGGCGTGCCGCCGGAGAAGGTGGTCGAGGTGCAGGCGCTCGCCGGTGATTCCACCGACAACGTGCCGGGCGTGCCCGGCATCGGCATCAAGACCGCGGCGCAACTGATCGTCGAATATGGCGACCTGGAGCAGCTTCTGTTCCGCGCGACCGAGATCAAGCAGCCGAAGCGGCGCGAAGCGCTGATCGAGAATGCCGAGAAGGCGCGGATTTCGCGCCAGCTCGTGCTGCTCGACGACAAGGTCGATCTCGAGGTGCCGCTCGACGATCTTGCCGTCCACGAGCCCGACGCGCGCAAGCTGATCGCCTTCCTGAAGGCGATGGAGTTCACGACGCTGACCCGCCGCGTCGCCGAATACGCCCAGGTCGATCCCGCCGATGTGGAGGCCGATCCCGGCTACAAGACCGGCGCCAGCGTGTTCTCGCCACTGCCGCCCTCGGACGTCGTGCCGGCGTCGGAAGCTGGCGCAGCAGCGCAAGCTGCGCCCAAGGAGGCCAACAAGGCCGCCGGCAAGGAAGACAAGGCCGCCAGTCCCAAGGGCACGCCGGTCTCGCTCGCCGAGGCCCGCGCGGAGGCCGCGCGCAAGACCAGGATCGACCGCGCCAAATATCAGACGATCAAGACCCTCGACCAGCTCAACGCGCTGATCGCGCGCATCCACGATACCGGCCATGTCGCGATCGAGGTGAAGGCAAGCTCGGAAGACCCGATGCAGGCCGATATCTGCGGCATCGCGCTGGCGCTCGGCGCTGATGATGCCGCCTATGTGCCGCTGGCCCACAAGCCGCCGGGCGGCGGCGCCGGACTGTTCGACGCCGGGCTCGCACCCGACCAGGTGAAATTCGAAGCGGCCGTTGCCGCGCTGAAGCCAGTGCTCGAATCGAATGGCATCCTGAAGATCGGATACAATGCCAAGTTCATCGCGGTGCTGTTGGCGCAGGCCGGCATCACACTATGCAACCATGACGACGCGGAATTGATCTCCTATGTGCTCGATGCCGGCCGGGGCTCGCACGCGTTGGAATCGCTCGCCGAGCGCTGGCTCGGCCACGCTGTGCTGGCCGAAAGCGAGCTCGTCGGCAGCGGCAAGAACAAGCTCACCTTCGACCAGGTCGCGATCGACAAGGCGACCGAGCATTCGGCCGAGCGCGCCGATGTGGCCCTGCGCTTATGGCACGTGCTGAAGCCGCGCCTTATCGCCGAGCACATGACCGCCGTCTACGAGACGCTGGAGCGTCCGCTCACCAGCGTGCTCGCGCGCATGGAACGTCGCGGCATCTCGATCGACCGCCAGGTGCTGTCACGCCTGTCGGGCGACTTTGCCCAGACCGCGGCGCGGGTGGAAGCCGAGATCCAGGAGATCGCCGGCGAGCCCGTCAATGTCGGCAGCCCGAAGCAGATCGGCGACATCCTGTTCGGCAAGATGGGACTTCCGGGCGGCACCAAGACCAAGACCGGCGCGTGGTCGACGACGGCCCAGGTGCTGGATGATCTCGCCGAGCAGGGCCACGGCTTCCCGAAAAAGATCTTGGAATGGCGCCAGGTCTCGAAGCTGAAATCGACCTACACCGACGCGCTGCCGACTTACGTCAATCCGCAGACCCATCGCGTGCATACGACCTACGCGCTGGCAGCGACCACCACCGGCCGGCTGTCGTCGAACGAGCCGAACCTGCAGAACATCCCGGTTCGCACCGAGGACGGGCGAAAGATCCGCCGCGCCTTCATTGCAACGCCTGGCCACAAGCTGGTCTCGGCCGACTATTCGCAGATCGAGCTTCGGCTGCTCGCCGAGATCGCCGACATTCCCGTGCTCAAGCAGGCCTTCAAGGACGAGCTCGACATTCACGCGATGACCGCGTCGGAAATGTTCGGCGTGCCGATCAAGGGCATGCCGAGCGAAATCCGGCGCAGGGCCAAGGCGATCAATTTCGGCATCATCTACGGCATCTCGGCGTTTGGCCTTGCCAACCAGCTCGGCATCGCGCGCGAGGAGGCCTCCGCCTACATCAAGAAGTATTTTGAGCGCTTCCCCGGCATCCGCGCCTATATGGACGAGACGCGCGATTTCTGCCGGAACCACGGCTATGTCACCACGCTGTTCGGCCGCAAATGTCACTACCCCGACATCAAGGCATCCAACGCCTCGGTGCGCGCCTTCAACGAGCGCGCCGCGATCAACGCGCGCCTGCAGGGCACGGCCGCCGACATCATCCGCCGCGCCATGACGCGGGTGGAGGACGCGCTGGCGGCAAAGAAGCTCTCGGCGCAGATGCTGCTTCAGGTGCATGACGAATTGATCTTCGAGGTGCCGGATGCGGAGGTGGAGGCGACGCTCCCGGTCGTGCAGCACGTGATGCAGGACGCGCCGTTCCCGGCCGTGCTGCTCTCGGTGCCGCTGCATGTCGATGCCCGCGCGGCGACCAATTGGGACGAGGCGCACTGACGGCGGACACTTGATGAAGATCGCAACGATCTCCGGCAGCTTGCGCGCCGGTTCGAGCAATACGGCTGCGCTGCGCGCAGCGGCTCTGCTCGCGCCTGTTGGCGTCGAAGTCGTGGCCTTCGAAGGAATTGCGGACCTGCCCTTCTTCAATCCGGATCTCGATGGCGACGACGTGCCTGCCCCGGTCGGCGCAATGCGCAACCTCATCGGAAGCGTGGATGGCCTCCTGATCTCCAGCCCCGAATATGCCCGCGGTGTCGCCGGCGTCCTGAAGAACGCGCTCGACTGGCTGGTCGGAAGCCATGAATTTCCGGGCAAGCCGGTCGCCTTGATCAACACGTCGCCTCGCGCCACGCACGCGCTTGCTGCCCTCACTCTCACCTTGGAGACGATGTCGGCCCGGATCGCAGAGGACGCTTGCGTGACGCTGCCCCTGCTCGGCGGTGCCTGGGACGAGCGTAGCATCGCCGCAGATCCTGCAGTCGCGGCGCCGCTGCGTTCGGCGATGGAACGTTTTGCCGCGTTCGTCAGGAGCGTGCAGGCCGACGTGTCCCAATTAATGAATTGTCCTGCGTGCAATTGCGCGATAGCGGCGCGGACCCTCGCATATTAGAACCAGAGCATCTCCCGCACGGGTTCTACCGATGCCCCACACATCCTCCCTGCTCGGCTTCGCCCTCGTCTGCTTCGGCATCGCGCTGACGCCGGGGCCGAACATGATCTATCTGATCTCGCGCTCGATCACGCAGGGGCCCGCATCCGGCATCGTCTCGCTCGGCGGCGTGGCGCTGGGCTTCGTGTTCTACATGCTGTGCGCGGCGTTCGGCATCACCGCGCTGCTGCTCGCCATTCCCTTTGCCTATGACGCGCTGCGCTTCGCCGGCGCCGGCTATCTGTTCTGGCTCGCCTGGCAGGCGGTGAAGCCGGGCGGACGCTCGCCGTTTCAGGTGAAGAAGCTCGCCGTCGACAGCCCGCGAAAACTGTTCGCGATGGGGTTCGTCACCAACCTGCTCAATCCCAAGATCGCGATGCTCTATCTGGCGCTGCTGCCGCAGTTCATCGACCCCGCCGTCGGCAGCGTGCTGGCGCAGTCGCTGGTGCTGGGTGCGATCCAGATCGCGATCAGTGTCAGCGTCAACGCGATGATTGCGCTTGCGGCCGGCTCGATCGCGCTGTTCCTGGCGACCCGCCCGAGCTGGATGCTGGTGCAACGCTGGCTGATGGGCACGGTGCTCGCCGGGCTTGCCGTGCGGATGGCGGTGGAAGCGAAGCGGGTATAGCCGAGCAGCAAAGCACATGCTCGTGTCCCGGACGCGCTGCAGCGCTCCCCGGCGATCCGAAGCATCGTCCGGTGCGCTGCTGCGCAGAGCCAGGACCTAATTCCACATGGGCCCCGGCTCTGCAGTGCACCGCTAACGCGCTGTACTGCGTCCGGGGCACGAGAGCCGACTGGTCGACTAATCCAGTTTCGCCTCAATCCCGCGCTTCACCGCGGGGCGCGCCATCAGCGCCTCGTACCAGCGCTTCACGTTCGGAAAATCCGCCAGCTCCACCTTGTGGCGCGGGTGGCGCCAGGCCCAGCCCAGGATGGCGAAATCGGCGACCGAGAGATCGCCCGCGACGAAGTCGCGGCCCTCGAGGCGGCGATCCAGCACGCCGTAGAGACGGCGCGTCTCGGCCATATAGCGCTTCAACCCGTAGGCGCGGTCCTGCTCGTTCTCCAGCGCGATGAAGTGATGCACCTGGCCGGGCATCGGTCCGAAGCCGCCCATCTGCCACATCAACCATTCATAGACGGGAACGCGGCCGGCCAGCGATTTCGGGAGGAATTTGCCGGTCTTCTCGCCGAGATAGAGCAGGATCGCACCGGATTCGAACACGCTGACGGGCTTGCCGTCCGGCCCCTCGGGGTCGACGATCGCCGGGATCTTGTTGTTCGGACTGAGCTTGAGGAACTCGGGCGCCATCTGTTCGCCCTTGGTGATGTTGACCGGGAAGACCTTGTAAGGGAGCCCCATTTCCTCCAGCGCGACCGAAATTTTTCGGCCGTTCGGCGTATTCCAGGTGTGGAGCTCGATGGTCATTTGCCGGTTTCCTTCCCGCTTTGTCTGGCACCCCACTACTCCAGGACGTCGCGGCCTTACAACCAGCGGTCCGGCATGGTGGCTGTCCGAAAGGCGCGGACGATCCCCTGTTGACGGTGGTTTTGCGGGGCCACCCCCCTCTGGCATGTCGGCTCTGTGGCGGATAAATTCCGCCTCCTCCAAAAGTGCCCCAGAGGGACCGTCGTGTCGAAATCAGCCTCCCGCGCCCGCTTGTTCGAAATCATCCGCCGGCGCTCCTTCGGCCGCGGCGAGGTGACGCTCGCGTCGGGCCGCAAGAGCGATTTCTATTTCAACCTGAAGCCGACCATGCTCGACCCCGAAGGGGCGACGCTGCTCGCCGAGCTCACCTATGAAGCGCTGAAGGACGACGAGCTCGATTTCATCGGTGGACTGGAGATGGGCGCGGTGCCACTCGCCGGTGCGCTCGCGCAGATCTCATGGATCAAAGGCCATCCGATCGCGGCCTTCTTCGTGCGCAAGAAGCCGAAGGAGCACGGCGCCAAGCTTGCCATCGAAGGCCTTGCCAAGGGCGAGACGCTTCAAGGCAAGCGCGTCGTGATCGTCGAGGACGTCACCACCACCGGCGGCTCGGCGCTGAAGGCGGTGGAATCGGTGCGCGAGGCCGGCGCCAATGTGGTGCTGGTGCTGACCATGGTCGACCGCGAGGAAGGCGCCAATGATACCTTCGGTCAGGCCGGCCTGCCGTTCCGCTCGCTCTACAAGGCGTCGGAATTTTTGAAGGGTTGAGACGGCAAGGCTCTGTCCATCGTCTTGCCCGGGCTTGTCCCCGGCCTTGACGCGATTCGATCCAACAACCGCCACGGTCATCGCTCATTTACTATCCGACACTATGGTGAATCAGCGCTGAGACACGTCGCTCTCGGTGCGGTTCGTGGCGTCGGGTGGAGTGGGCATTGCGTACAGATTTGTCCAATGTGCGTTGGCCGCACCGCGCGATGATTGTGGCTGCAACTGTTGCCACGCCGCTTCTCGTGGCGCCTGCCCCCGTGTCCGCCGAGGGCCTGTTCGACTTCTTCTTCAACGCACTACAGCGTCCGCAGCGCAGCGCGCCGCAGGCGAGTTCCTATATCGATCCCTTCGCGGCGGCGCAGCCGAATGGGCCCGCCCAGGATTCGCCGACGCGTTCGGCCGCCAGCGGTTCCGGTCCGGCGTTCTGTGTGCGCACCTGTGACGGCAAGTATTTCCCGCTGATGCGCGGCGTGGCCTCGCCGGCGCAGATGTGTCAGGCGTTCTGTCCTGCCACCACGACAAAAATCTATTTCGGCTCGAACATCGACGGCGCCACTTCGCAGACCGGCGAGCGCTATGCCGATAGCGAGAACGCGTTTGCCTTCCGCAAGGCGCTCCGTGCGGACTGCACCTGCAATGGCCGCGAGCCGGTCGGACTTGCGCCGGTGGACTTGGCGCTCGATACGTCGCTGAAGGCCGGTGACGTGATCGCGACGAGCGACGGTCTCGTTGCCTATACCGGCGTTCGCCTCGGCAACGAGCAGGCCGCCGACTTCACACCGGTCGCCTCCTATCCCGGCCTCACCGCACAGGTCCGCTCCCGCCTCGGCGAGATGAAGGTTGCGCCGGTGCGCGCCGAGACGGTGGCGACGGACGCGCCACCCCCTGAGATCGTGCGCGAGACGCCGCCGGATGTGACGGTGCCGAAGACGCCGACGCAGAAATCGGGCAGGCGCGCGGGGCTGAATTGACGCTTCGCGTCACCGTCCGATGATCACGCCGATCACGTTCGGCGCTGCCAGATACTTCTCCTCGATCGCCGCGCGCGCAGCGGCGCGGTTTTCCGGCGTGAGCAATCCGCGCTTCTCGGCGAGGATCATCCAGCAAAACCCCCACCAGTCCGTCAGCATGCCCGCGTCGTCGACGAGGTCATAACCTTGCTCGGCCGCGAAGATGCGCGCCTGCGCCTCGTCGAGCGTGTCGAGGAACAGGTGGTCCCCGGCCGAGAACAGGTCATCGCTGATGTCATCGATGGTGTAGCCCCAGATCGACTGGCACACCGCGTTGAACTCGCGATCGATCTGGTCGTCATCGACCGCGTAGCGCCGCGCCGCCTGATGCAGCCGCGACAGCGAGCGCGCGAAGTCGCCAATTCGGGTGAGGGCGAATTGATCAAAGGCAATGGTGGACATGTAGTCCTCGCGAAATCGGACAGACGCTAGATATTGTGTCGGCAACACGCCGAATCACAATGATATATCAAAGGCTTGCTAAACTGTTCTTAATTTGTTCTGTTGAACATTTGGCTGGCTGAAAAGCGTCGTCCTGGCGAAAGCCAGGACCCATTACCCCGGTCAGCGTTGCTCTTGCGAGATTGCCCCACCATGAGCGCAGGCAGCTACTACGTCTACATCCTGGCCAGCCGCCATCACGGAACGCTGTACATCGGCGTCACCAACGACATCCGTACGAGGCTTGAGCTGCACCGCTCCGGTCGCGGGTCGAAGTTCGTGCAGAAATACAAAATCTTCCGCCTCGTCCACCTCGAAGCATTCGCGACGCCGCAGGACGCTATCGCGCGCGAGAAGCAACTGAAGTTCTGGAAACGTGATTGGAAGATCAAGCTAATCGAACAAGAAAATCCCGATTGGAATGACCGGTCGGGCCTCATCTGACAGCCGGGGTAATGGGTCCTGGCTTTCGCCAGGACGACGATGGGGAGCGAGCCTTGGCTCCTACCTCCGCCCTCAATTCGCCGCCGACAGCATCCTGTCGCCGCAATAATTCGCGTAGAACTTGCCGCCGCATTGGCGCTTGATGGCGGCGCAGCGCGCGGCGGGTGTGGCGTTTTGGGGCAGGGAGAATGCGCAACTCACGCCGTCAGCGCTGCGGCGGATCTGGCCGGCGGCAAAGGCGGCGCTGGAGGCGGTGATGCAGATCACGAGCAGAGCGGCGGTGGCGATTTCGATCAGCAGTCTCATGGACGTACTCTCCCTCCACACCAAGGGCTGAATCCTTCACCAATCTAGCACGAAAATCCCCCTCTCTCCGTGCGCGACCGGGTTCCCAAAGCGGCCCATTCCTTGCATAAATTTACGCCAGCGCAGTGCACGGTCGCGCCGACAATGGTTCCGCTTCCGCGGCGAGCCGCGTAAGGTTTGCCGCGCACGATTTGGCGCGTAAGCTTTGTTCAGTGTCCCGAGACCAGGAAGTGACTGTTTTGCAAGAGCAATCGTCCCAGCCGAATTTTCCCGCAGCCGGCCAGCCCATCGACGAGCTGGCACTGGCGGAGATCAAGGGTGCGATCCTGGCAAAGCTGCGCCTTGCCATCGGCAAGGACGCGGGCATGGCGACCAGGCACGACTGGTACCAGGCCGCAGCTCTCGCGCTACGCGACCGTATCGTGCATCGCTGGCTCAGCGCGGAGAAGCGCAGCTACGATGCCGGACGCAAGCGCGTCTACTATCTCTCGCTCGAATTCCTGATCGGCCGTCTCTTCACCGACGCGCTGAACAACATGGGACTGCTCAACATCTTCGAGGTCGCACTCGGCGATCTCGGCGTCTCGCTCCCTGAGCTGCGCAAATGCGAGCCGGATGCCGCGCTCGGCAACGGCGGCCTGGGGCGGCTCGCCGCCTGCTTCATGGAGAGCATGGCGACGCTGTCGATCCCCGCGATCGGCTACGGCATCCGGTATGATTACGGCCTGTTCCGCCAGATCATCAATCAGGGCTGGCAGCAGGAATATCCGGACGAATGGCTGAGCTTTGGCAATCCCTGGGAATTGCAGCGGCCGGAAGTCATCTATCACGTCCATTTCGGCGGCGGCGTCGAGCATGTCGACGACAAGGGCCGTGACCGCTCGATCTGGCATCCGGCCGAGACCGTGCAGGCAATCGCCTATGACACTCCGATCGTCGGCTGGCGCGGCCAGCACGTCAACGCGCTGCGGCTGTGGTCGGCGCGCTCGCCCGATCCGCTGAAGCTCGACGTGTTCAATTCGGGCGACTATGTCAGCGCCTCGTCCGAGCAGGCGCGCGCGGAAGCGATCTGCAAGTTCCTCTATCCGAATGATGAGAGCCCGGCCGGCCGCGAGCTGCGCCTGCGGCAGGAATACTTCTTCGTCTCGGCCTCGCTCCAGGATCTTGTCAAGCGACATCTCTCCTCCGACGGACAGCTGCGCAGCCTGTCCATGAAGGTCGCGGTGCAGCTCAACGACACGCATCCGTCCCTTGCCGTGACCGAATTGATGCGGATCCTGATCGACCTGCACAATTTCCGCTGGGACGAGGCGTGGAAGATCACCGTCGCCACGCTCTCCTACACCAACCACACGCTGCTGCCAGAAGCGCTGGAAACCTGGCCGGTCGAGCTGTTCGAGCGGCTGTTGCCGCGGCATCTCGAGATCATCTACCGCATCAACGTTCAGCACCTCGCGCTGGCCGAAGCGCGCTGCCCCGGCGACATCGATTTCCGCGCCTCGGTCTCGCTGATCGACGAGAAGAGCGGCCGCCGCGTGCGCATGGGCCAGCTCGCCTTCGTCGGCTCGCACCGCATCAATGGCGTCTCGGCGATGCATTCGGACCTGATGCGCGAGACCGTGTTCCACGATCTCAACCATCTCTATCCTGGCCGCATCACCAACAAGACCAACGGCATCACCTTCCGCCGCTGGCTGATGCTGGCGAACCCGAAGCTCACCGACCTCTTGCGCGAGGCCTGCGGCGAGGCCGTGCTCGACGATCCCACGCAACTGATGCTGCTGGAAGCGCGCGCCAGCGATGTCGCGTTCCAGCAGAAATTCCGCGCGGTCAAGCATCACAACAAGACGGCGCTCGCGCGCGTGATCGGCGAGCGACTCGGCATCAAGGTCGACCCGGGCGCGCTGTTCGACGTGCAGATCAAGCGTATCCACGAATACAAGCGCCAGCTTCTCAACATCATCGAGACGGTCGCGCTGTACCAGGCGATCAAGGACAATCCCAACGGCAACTGGGTGCCGCGGGTGAAGATTTTTGCCGGCAAGGCGGCGGCGAGCTACCGCTACGCGAAGCTGATCATCAAGCTGATCAACGACGTCGCCGAGGTCGTCAACAACGATCCCGCGATCGGCGGCAAGCTCAAGGTCGCCTTCCTGCCCGACTATAACGTCAGCCTCGCCGAGGTGATCATTCCCGCGGCCGATCTCTCCGAGCAGATCTCGACCGCCGGCATGGAAGCCTCCGGCACCGGAAACATGAAGCTGGCGCTGAACGGCGCCATCACCATCGGCACGCTCGACGGCGCCAATATCGAGATCCGCGACCATGTCGGCGCGGAGAACATCGCGATCTTCGGCATGGAGGCTGGCGACGTGATGATCCGGCGCAAGCAGGGCCTGGATGCGGCCGACGTGATCCGCAGATCCCCGCAGCTCTGGCGCGCCATCAATTCGATCGGCAGCGGCGAGTTCTCGCCCGGCGATCCCGGCCGCTTCGAATCCATCGCGCATGCGCTGCGCTATCTCGACCATTACATGGTCAGTGCCGACTTCGATTCCTATTACGAGGCGCAGCGTAGCATCGACGCGCGCTGGCAGGTGGCGCCGGCCTGGACACGGGCCTCCATCCTCAACGTCGCGCGCATGGCCTGGTTCTCCTCCGACCGCACCATCCGCGAATATGCCGAAGAGATCTGGAACGTGCCGGTGAATCCGGTCACGCCGCCATTTCAGGAAGCAGAGGACCAGCGCGGCGCGACAGGCTGAGCTGATTTTCCGCTCGGCGAAATCTGCGTTACCTGTGAGGTCATTGCATAATTCCTCTGCAATGATGATATGACCGTCATCATCTCCAAGGGAGGGGCGTCAGTGATGGTCACCCTCGCCTCAACGATCGTCATTGCGAGCGAAGCAATCCAGAATCTTTGCGCAGCGGGAGTCTGGATTGCTTCGTCGCTTCGCTCCTCGCAATGACGACCGGGTCGGTATCGAGGTCTAGTTCATGCACGCCAAACTCCCGCACCTCTTCGACGAAGCGACGCGCATCACCGCCGGTGACAGTTGCTGGCAGGGTCAGACCAGCGACGACTACTGGGCCTTCGTCGGCCCATTCGGCGGCGCTACGGCTGCGACGATTTTGCGCGCACTGATCGACCATCCGCAGGCCGCCGGCGACCCGCTGTCGATGACCGTGAACTACTGCGCGCCGATCGCCAAGGGCGTGTTCGATCTCGACGTGCGGCTGGTGAAGGCCAATCGCTCCAGCCAGCATTGGTGCGTCGAGCTGTCACAGGACGGCGGCGAGGTCGCAACGCTTGCCACCGCCGTGTTTGCCGATCGCCGCCCCTCCTGGTCCCATCAGGTGGCACAGTTTCCCGACGCGCCGCCTTTTGAAGCGACGCTGCCCTTTCCCAAGATCAAGGCGTCCTGGGCCAACCAGTACGAATTCCGCTTCGTCGAGGGAGAGATGCGGATCGGCGCCGGGAAGGAAGAACTAGCCAGCACCTATTCGAAGGTGTGGATCAGCGATCGCACACCGCGCAAGCTCGACATGCCGTCGCTGATGGCAATGTCGGATGCTTTCTTCGGCCGCATCTTCCACGCGCGGCGCGAGCTGGTGCCGTTCGGCACGGTGTCGCTGACGACCTATTTTCACACTGACAGCGAGGCGCTCGCCGCCGAGGACATCACGCGCGTGCTCGCCACCGCCGATGCCAAGATCTTCCACAAAAGCTACGGCGATCAGACCGGCGAGCTGTGGTCGCCCAACGGCCGCCTGCTCGCGACCACGACGCAGATCGCGTATTTCAAGGCGTGAGTACACTCGTCGTCCCGGACAAGCGAGCGGAGCGAGCGCAGATCCGGGACCCATACCCCCAGGGAGTAGTTTGGCGAAAGATTCGGAGTTGTCAGCTCGCGCCACAACTTCTCCCTGGGGGTATGGGTCCCGGCCTTCGCCGGGACGACACCGAGCGCGTGGCCGGCGGCTACAGCGGTGTGCCAACAGACGCAAACAAAAAGGGCGGCCTCTCGGCCGCCCTTTTTCATTTCCACGTAACGAAGCGTTACTCCGCCGCCAGCTTCACATCCGGCGCGGCGGCGCGGACTTCGGCGTCGACCTGGGCTTCGAACTTGGCAAAGTTCTTCTGGAACATGCCGACCAGCGCGCGAGCAGTCTTGTCGAACTCGTCCTTGTCCTTCCAGGTGTTGACCGGGTTGAGGATCTCAGCTGGCACGCCCGGCAACGCGGTCGGGACCGCGAAGCCGAAATATTTGTCGGTGCGGAATTCGACGTTGCGAAGCGATCCGTCGAGCGCGGCGGTGAGCAGCGCGCGCGTCACCTTGATCGGCATGCGCGAGCCGACACCGTACTTGCCACCGGTCCACCCGGTGTTGACCAGCCAGCAGTCGACATTGTGCTGGGCGATCAGGTCGCGCAGCATGTTGCCGTAGACGCTTGGATCGAGCGGCAGGAAGGGCGAGCCGAAGCAGGTGGAGAATTCCGGCTGCGGCTCGTTGCCGAGGCCGCGCTCGGTGCCCGCAACCTTCGCCGTGTAACCGGACAGGAAGTGGTACATCGCCTGTGCCGGCGAGAGCTTTGCGATCGGCGGCAGCACGCCGAAGGCGTCGGCGGCGAGCATCACCACGTTCTTCGGCTGCGGCGCACGTCCGGTGCGCGAGGCGTTGGGGATGAAATCCAGCGGATAGGCCGAGCGCGTGTTCTCGGTCTTGGAGCCGTCGTCGAAATCGACGACGCGGGTGTCTTCGTTGAGCACGCAGTTCTCGAGCACCGCGCCGAAGCGCGTCGAGGCGGCGTAGATCTCCGGCTCGGCATCCTTCGACAGCTTGATGCACTTGGCGTAGCAGCCGCCTTCGAAATTGAACACGCCGTTCGGGCCCCAGCCATGCTCGTCGTCGCCGATCAGCGTGCGGTTCGGATCGGCCGACAGCGTGGTCTTGCCGGTGCCGGACAGGCCGAAGAAGATCGCGGTGTCACCCTTCGATCCGACATTGGCCGAGCAATGCATCGGCATCACGCCACGCTCGGGCAGGTAATAGTTCAGCGTGGTGAAGACCGACTTCTTCATCTCGCCGGCATAATAGGAGCCGCCGATCAGCACGATCTTGCGGGCGAAGTCGATCGCGACGACGTTCTCCGACTTGCAGCCGTGACGTTTCGGATCGGCGCGGAAGCTCGGCATGTCGATGATGGTGAGCTCGGGCACGAAGGTCGACAGCTCGATCGCCTCGGGGCGGATCAGGAGCGTGCGGATGAACAGCGAGTGCCAGGCGAGCTCGGTGAAGACACGCGTCTTGATCCGGTAGGCCGGATCGGCGCCGCCATAGAGGTCCTGCGCGAACAGGCTCTTGCCTTCGGCGTGCTTGAGGAAATCCTGATAGAGCGTCTCGAACTGCTCCGAGGTGATCGACTGATTGCCGGCCCACCACATCTTCTTGTCGGTGGTGGCGTCGCGAACCGTGAACTTGTCCTTCGGGCTGCGGCCGGTGAACTCACCGGTATCCGCGCAGAGCGCGCCGTCTGCGGAGAGCACCGCTTCTCCGGCGGAGAGCGAGTACTGATAAAGTTGTGGTGCGCCGAGATTCCAATGAACCCGCTTGAGATTCTTTAAGCCGAATTTGTCGGCGCCAAAGGCACCGTTGCGCACGCCCGTCTCTTGCACGAAAAATCCTCCTAGAACCCGCATTATTGGCGCGATCATCTTTGAGCGCCATCCATCGCGGCCACCGTGAATAATAGGCCGTCCGGCCTCGGCTGAACGACCTAATACTGATGAACGCTGGCGTTGCCAAGCTGATCCCGTAGGATTTGGTTTATTCAAGGGCCGGGCCAAAAGTCGCGCATGCCTGTTCTAACGCGTGCGCGTAGAAAACGATCGATGGTCGCGCAACCAAATGGGCAAATCAGCGCCGTCAGGGATTTTGCAACGCACAATCCTCGCTGCTTTTCCAGCGCTGTTCTATCGTACCGCACCTTCTCCGATCAGCGCGAAGGGCGCCCAGATCGCAGGATAGGCATTGCGCGGCGAGGAGGCGTCATCGAGATAGGTTAACATTGCGCGCCGCAATGCTTCGGCTCGGCCGAGTCCTGGTTCGTTTTTGAGCAAATCGAAAGTCGATGTGGTCAGCCGGGTGGCAGCTTCGGAATCGACTGCCCAATGCGAGACCAGAAGCGCACGCGCGCCAGCATAGAAGAACGCGCGTGCCAGTCCCGACAACGCCTCCGCGCCAGGCCTGTCGCCGGCGATGGTGTTGCACGCCGATAGCACGACCCAGTCCGCATTGAGCTTGAGCTGCGCGACTTCGCTTGCGGTGAGCAGGCCGTCGTCGAAGTCGGTCGGCTGATCCGGCATCGAGAGCGCGAGCGAAGGCTCGCCCAATCCCTTGACGTCTCCGGCGACGAGACCATGGGTGGCGAAATAGATGATGCTGTATTGGGCAAGCGCTGCCCGCTTCAGTGTCGTCTCGCTGGCGTCGCGGCCGAGATGGACATCGGCTTCGGCAGCACCGACGTCCTTTGCCACGGCACTGAGCTCGTCGGCCGTATCGGGCAGTTGCGGCAGCGCCTGGGCGAGCCGCACGCGATCGACGCCGGCGCCGCGCCAGAATTCGGTATAGGCAAGCGTCGCGATGCTGCGCGCCGCAGCCTTTGTCGCGCGCCGGTCAGCAGGCGCCTCCTGCGCCGGATTGAACAGTGGATCGCCAAAGCCGGTCATCGGCTTGACGCTCTGATCCCTGCGCGCAAAGGCGCGCAGCGACTTCAGGCTGACCACCGAGGGCAAAACCGAGACGGCCTGGCGCCGCAACAACCACGCAGCGCGGCGATAACCCTCGAGCGTGTCCGGAATGGCCGCTTGCGGCTTGTCGGTGACCAGCAGATGAAACGGCAGTGCCGTCAGCGCACCGGAGGGGACCACGAGCAGGCTGCGCTTGTCCTTTGTAAGCGTCTCGACGGGCCCGAGCAGCGTCATATAGAGCTCGTTGGCAAGCGCCAGATCGAACAGCCCCGATTTACCTGAAGAATCGCCAGCCTTGCCGACGTCGAGCCCCTTGCGGAACGCCGAGACCTTTTGCGCAAGCGCGTCAGCGCCGAGCGCAATCCGTTTCCAGTCGACGCCTTCGCGCGTGATCGCGATGACATAGCTCTCTTTGTCGACGGCGGCATAGAGCACCATCGCTTCATCGGCCGACAAGAGCGCCTGGATCTGTTTTACCGCCAGTGGCAGCGGATTGGAGAGCGAGGCATAGTCCGGGAATTCGACGGCAAGCGTCTTCTGCAAGCTCGCGCGCTCGCTTGCGATCGCCGCAAGACGCTGCCGATTGCGCTGCTCGCCGGCCGCATCGCGCTGCCCGGGCTGCTTCGACACTGCGGCGATGATCGCCCTGTCGAGTGCATCTGCCTCCGAGGCGAGATCCTGGTCCCGCCGCGCCAGCTCGGCAAGCCGATCGCTGCCGGCGGCAAGCCGCACCGCGAGCTTGTTCACGGCCGACGCGGCGGAGGATTGCGTGCCGCGCTGGATAGCGGCAAGCGCGTCGTCCAGCGCCTTGTCGTCAGTCAGCAATTGCTGCTGCCGCGCGACAAACAGGACCGGCAGTACGACGCGGAGCTGCGCGCCGCTATTGGCAAGCGCCTTCTCCGCGAGCGGCAGCGCCTCGGCGGTCTTACCCGACGCTTGCAGGAAAAAAGCGAGATTGCTGGTCGAGGTCGCGACATCGGGATGATCGGGTCCGAGCGCACGCTCGCGGATCGAGAGCGCGCGGCGATAGAGCGGCTCGGCATCGGCGAAACGCTGCTCGTGCTCGTAGAGCCCGGCAAGATTGTTCAGCGAGCGCGCAACATCGGGATGGTCGGCGCCCAGCACCTTTTCGCGGATCGCAAGCGAGCGTTTGATCGGCGCCTCTGCATCCGCATCGCGGTTGAGGTCGCGATCGAGCTGGCCGATATTGTTCAGGAGCGTCGCCACTGCGGGATGCTCCGGGCCGCCTGCCTTCTGGTAGATGGCGAGCGCGCGCTGAAACAGCGGTTCGGCGTCTGCATAGCGCTCCTGTTTCACATAGAGCGTGGCGAGATTGTTGAGGGACTGACCGACATCGGGATGTTCGCGCGGCAGCGTCTTTTCGCGGATCGCGAGCGCGCGCTTGAACAGCGGCTCGGCGTCGGCGAAGCGTTGCTGGCGCTGATAGAGCGCGGCGAGGTTGTTCAGCTCGGGCGCGATCTCCACCGTGTCGAGGCCGAGGGATTTTTCCAGAAGTGCGATGGCGCGCTTGTAGAGGGGCTCGGCCTGATCGTCATCACCCTGCGCGACATGGATTTGGGCAATGTTGTTCAGCGCACCGGCGAGATCGCGGCTGTTGTTGCTCTTCTCGAGGCTTGCCACCATGGCCTGCGCTAGCGGCAGCGCCTCCGCATATTTGCCGGCGCGGCTCAGTTCGTTGATCTTGGCGCTTTGCACGGCGAAATTCTGGGCCGTGGCAGATGTGGCAAAGGATGCGCCGAGCGCGAGCGCAAGGCCAGCCGCCAGCGCCAAACGTACATGTCGTGTCATGAAAGCTCTCGTTGCCAACCCAGGCCATATTGCTTGACCATGGGTCGCAGCGATGGGCGTCGCCGTTCATGCCGGCTGTTGCTAACCGCCCTTGGCCCGCGCCTCGCCCGCCAGCTCCACCAGCATCTTGCGCAGCGCGTTGCCATCCGTCACCCGCTCGGGGAACTCGAGCCGCAGCACGGCCTGTTCCGACTGCATGTCCAGGCCCTCGGGATCACAGCCCGTGCAGCGCCAGTCGGCTTCGGCTGCACCGAGCAACCTTGTCGCGTACAGACTCATGGTGTCGCGATGGTCGGCATTCATGTGCGCGACCGCGCGCTCCTCGGCTTCAAGCAGTTCGCCAGCGCCCGCGAGGTCCGTGAGGAACCGCTCGGGCTTGAGATCGAGGATACGGCCGAATCCCGCGACCAGATGGGTTCGGGATGGCTTGATCCGGAAGAAAGAAAAATCCTTAAACGAAACAAAGTCTTCCGCTGAGGGATGGGCGGCCAGGTAGCGCCGGCGCAGGAGCTCCAGCTCGCCTTCCGTCCCCTGCTCCGCCTGTCCCGACAGCATGATTCGGGCTCCTTCCAGGGGATCGCCGGGGCCGCGCTCGTCCAGCATCAACGAGACCCGCCCGTCGGCGAGGATATTTTTGGTATGCACGGCAAGCCGCGAGATAAGCAGAATCGGCGAGCCGTCGGGGTGGCTTGCCAGATTGACCAGGGAGCAATAGGGATCGCCCGTACCGGGCATCAGGGTCGCCAGCGCTCCCTGCCGGGAGCGCCGCAGCAGCGATTTGGCGAGCTTTCCGGGGTCGAAATCGGAGGTCGGTTGCATCTGATTCTCTTCGGTTTTCCGGCTTTTACGGGTTGCAAGGCCGGCCTTTTCGGGGTTAAACGGGGTCCGGTTACGGGTCGGACCGCGGCAGCTTCGCCGCGTTTCGAGGAACTTTGGTCACACTTCAGCCCAGCTTGCATTGCTCGGTGACAAGGTTCGAACCCCAGGTTTGGGGGCCCATGTATGCGGCGCATCACTGAATTGCTCGCCGTTTTAGATCACGACCCCAACGGAAAGCAGAGGCTCATGCCCACAATCGCTTTGGTCGACGACGACCGCAACATTCTCACATCCGTCTCGATTGCGCTGGAAGCCGAAGGCTATCGCATCATGACGTACACCGACGGCGCCTCCGCGCTGGACGGCTTCCGCACCACGCAGCCCGATCTTGCCATTCTCGACATCAAGATGCCGCGCATGGACGGCATGGAGACGCTGCGGCGGCTGCGCCAGAAATCCGATCTGCCGGTGATCTTCCTCACCTCCAAGGACGAGGAGATCGACGAGCTGTTCGGCCTCAAGATGGGTGCCGACGATTTCATACGCAAACCGTTCTCGCAGCGGCTGCTGGTCGAGCGCGTCAAGGCGGTATTGCGTCGCTCGGCGCCGAAGGACCCGACCGCCGCGCCGAAGGAGAACGACGCCAAGGCGCTGGATCGCGGCCTTCTGCGTATGGATCCCGAGCGACACACCTGCACCTGGAAGAACGAGCCGGTGACGCTGACGGTCACCGAATTCCTGATCCTCCAGGCGCTGGCGACCCGGCCCGGCGTGGTGAAGAGCCGCAACGCGCTGATGGATGCTGCCTATGACGACCAGGTCTATGTCGACGATCGCACCATCGACAGCCACATCAAGCGGCTGCGCAAGAAGTTCAAGGTGGTCGACAACGAGTTCGAGATGATCGAGACACTTTACGGCGTCGGCTACCGCTTCAAGGAAGCCTGAGGCGAGCTGGCCTCTTTCGGGGACTTTGCGGACTGACGGGGTTGTCGGTCTCGGCTAAGATGCGGGACCAATCGCACGACCAGTCCTAACGCGGGCGTAAGCATTGCTTGACCGGACACAGCCTGATTCCAGCCTGAACGCCGAGGATGTCGTGTCCACGGGCGTTCAGGACTATTCGGCTGAGGAGAAGCAGGTCGCGCAGGGCTGGCGGCCTCTGAACTGGCTGAAGCGCGCCGGACAGTTCTTCTTCGCTCTCTCTTTCTCGAGCCTGACCCGCCGCATCGTCTCGCTGAATCTCGCCGGCCTCGTCGCGCTGGTCGCGAGCATCCTTTACCTGTCGCAGTTCCGCGCCGGCCTGATCGACGCGCGCGCGCAGAGCCTGTTGGTGCAGGGAGAGATCATCGCGGGGGCGATCGCGGCCTCCGCGACGGTGCAGACCAACGCCATCACCATCGACCCCGACCGGCTGCTCGACCTCAAGCTGGGCGACAGCTATAGCGGGTCGGACGACTATTCGCCGCTGGATTTCCCGATCAATCCGGAGCGCGTGGCGCCGGTGCTGCGCACGCTGATCTCACCGACCAAGACGCGCGCGCGGATCTACGATCCCAACGGCATCCTCCTGCTGGACAGCCGCAACCTCGAGAACGTGCTGCGATACGACCTGCCGCCGCCGTCCGAGAAGCCCGGCATCCTCGAACGCGGCATGACCTCGGTGCGCACCTGGCTCAACCGCGGCGACCTGCCGCTCTATCGCGAGCTCGGGCCCGAAAACGGCAATGGCTATGACGAGGTGGGTGACGCGCTGAAGGGCCAGAAGCGGTCGATGGTGCGGGTCAATTCGCGCGGCGAGGTGATCGTCTCGGTCGCAGTGCCCGTGCTGCGCTCGCGTGCCATCCATGGCGCCTTGATGCTGTCCACCCAGGGCGACGATATCGACCAGATGGTCACGGCCGAGCGGCTGGCGATCCTGAAAGTCGGCGGTGTCGCAGCCGCCGTCATGATCATGCTGTCGCTGCTGCTCGCAAGCACGATCGCTGGTCCCGTCCGGCGCCTCGCCGACAGTGCCGAGCGCGTCCGTCGCCGCACCAAGTCCCGCATCGAGATCCCCGACTTCACTCGCCGCCGCGACGAGATCGGCCATCTCTCCGGCGCGCTGCGCGACATGACCAATGCGCTCTATCGCCGCATCGAGGCGATCGAGATGTTCGCCGCCGACGTCGCGCACGAGCTGAAAAACCCGCTGACCTCGCTACGCTCGGCGGTCGAGACCTTGCCGCTCGCGCGCAACGACACCAGCCGCGCGCGCCTGTTGGAAGTGATCGAGCACGACGTGAAGCGGCTCGACCGCCTGATCTCGGATATTTCGGATGCGAGCCGGCTCGATGCCGAACTGCAGCGGCAGGATGCTATCCCGGTCGATCTGCGGCGGTTGCTGACGACGCTCACCTCGGTCGCCAACGAGACCAAGCTCGGCCACGACGTCGCGGTCGAAACCCGATTCGAAGGCCGCGGCCCGACCGACGGCCTATCCGTAACCGGCCACGATTCGCGGCTTGGGCAGGTCATCTCCAACCTCTTGTCGAACGCGCAGTCCTTCTCCGAGCCGGGCAACAAGGTGCGCATGACCTGCCGCCGCGTGCGAACCGAGATCGAGATCTTGGTCGACGATGACGGCCCCGGCATCCGCGAGGACGCGCTGGAGCGCATCTTCGAGCGCTTCTACACTGATCGCCCGCATCAGGGCTTTGGCCAGAACTCCGGCCTCGGCCTGTCGATCTCCAAGCAGATCATCGAGGCCCATGGCGGACGCATCTGGGCGGAGAATCGCGTTGGTACCCCGGACGCCGACGGCGAGCCCACGGTTGCCGGCGCACGCTTCCTGGTGAGGCTGCCGGCGCTATGAGCGAGGACAGCGCTAGCGTCCACGCCTCCGCGGTCAGAATCGGGAATAAGGCTGTGCTGATCCGGGGGCCCTCGGGCGCCGGTAAATCGCGCCTTGCCTTCGATTTGATCATGGCGGGCCGCGCCGGGATGGTCGAAAGGGCCGTTTTGGTGGGCGACGACCGTGTCCATCTGGCGACAGTCGGCAACGAAATTGTAGTCCGCCCTGCCCCCGTCCTGGCCGGCCTGATCGAGATCCGGGGCCTCGGCATCCGCCGCTGCGACTTCGTGGAGCATGCGACTGTCGGCCTCGTGGTCGACCTCGCTGCCCCTGATGCGGAGCGCCTGCCGTCGCCAGAAGCCCTGAAAACCAACATTTCCGGTGTTGAATTACCGCGAATCCCGGTCGGAGTGGGTCACCAGGCCCTTCCCCTGGTTGTCGCGGCCTTGATCACTACCAAGAGTTCATCTCCGTTAACCCTTCGGGCGATTGTTTGAAGGGAAATGGTAACCATATGAACCCCACTATCGCGACCGAATAGATCGGCGCAGCTCCCCTCATCCATCCGTCTAGATTCAGGGAGATACGCAACATCCCCTCTTGCGCGGGGGCTCTGGATGGTCAAAGTGGCGCGTTCGTGCGGCGCACCAAAAGCGCCCGCGAGGAGTTTTCCGATGATTGGTCTAGTACTTGTGACCCACGGGCGCCTTGCCGACGAGTTCAAGGCAGCGCTTGAGCATGTCATGGGCCCACAAAAGCAAATCGAAGCGATTACGATCGGTGCCGAGGATGATTCCGATCTCTGTCGAAGCGACATTATCGAAGCGGTTAATCGCGTCGATTCCGGCGACGGCGTTGCGATCCTAACCGATATGTTCGGCGGCACGCCGTCCAACCTTGCAATATCCTGCATGAGCCGACCCAAGGTCGAAGTGCTGGCGGGCATCAATCTCCCAATGCTCGTGAAGCTCGCCAAGGTGCGCGAGGAGCGCGCGCTGCCCGACGCGATCGCGATGGCCCAGGAGGCCGGCCGCAAATACGTCACCATCGCCAGCCGCGTGCTCGCCGGCAAATGAGCGACGACGCGCCACTCGGAAGTGAGGCCAGTCCTCCTGCGGGAACTGGCGTGCCCGAAGGGGCGATCTCCAAAGAACTGCTGATCATCAACAAGCGCGGCCTGCACGCGCGCGCGTCTGCAAAGTTCGTGCAGGCGGTGGAACGCTTCAACGCGCAGGTCTGGGTGACGCGCGGCGGCGAGACCGTCGGCGGCACCTCGATCATGGGGTTGATGATGCTGGCCGCAGGGCCCGGCACGACGATCACCGTTTCAGCCAAGGGCGATGACGCCGAGGCCGCGCTCGCCGCGATCACCGAGCTCGTTGAAAGCAAGTTCAACGAGGAAGGGACGTAGCGGCTTCAGCGAATGAAGCTGCGTAGGGTGGGCAATGCGAAGCGTGCCCACCACTCTCCAACTCTCGACAGAAGTGGTGGGCACGGCGCTTCGCACCTTCGCCCACCTTACAGCTTGCGGCGAAGAGTTACCCTCCCGGCGGCGCGATGTAGACGTTCCACGTCATCGCAGGGCCTGCCTTGCCATGGGTGAAGCGGCGCGTCGTCATCACGATCCGCTCGGCGTTCGGCGCGGTTTCCTTGACCCATTTGTCGAAATCGTCCGCGCGGCCGTCGGTGGGATCGAACACGCCGATGAAGCCGAGGCGCTTGACGTCCTCCGCTGCGGTCAGGCCGGAGCTCCAGGCTTCGTGCGGCGTGAACGGGCTCGGATGATCGGGGCTGTAGAATGCCATCGGCTGGATGGTTTCCATGGTGCCGGCGACGATCGGCCAGCGTGAGCCGAAGCGGGTGCGCCACGCCTGCGTCAATTCACGCGCGAGCTCGGAGCGCGCGCCATAGGTCGCGGTGTTGCCGGCATTAGCGGCCATTTCGCGCGCGGCAATCCAGGGCGAAGCGGCGAGCGTTGCCAGCGACAGCACGAGCCAGATCGCTGCAACGTTGAACAGGCTCGCGCGCTGCACGCGCAGCGCCGGGATCGAAACCAGCGCCAACGGCACCAGGAAGAACAGCGAGATGCCCCAGTCCGTCTTCATGTAGATGCCGAAGGCGAGCGCGCCGAGCGGCGGGCCGACCGCGACGATGATCTGGATGATCCAGATATTCAGCGCCTGCGAGACGTTGACGCCAGGATTGTCGCCGCGCGCCCAGGCGCGGCTGACGATCGCCAGGGGGGCGCGCAGCAGCAATCTCCACCACGGCGGCACCAGCGCCATCGCCAGTGCCGCCAGCGCCACCGGGAGTGCGAGCAGTGCGAAATTATGCAGGGCGTAGCCGCGCACGAGATCGTTGATCTGCGCGCGATCGCTGAGGCTGTAGGTGTCGCCGGCATAGGTCAGCGGCACGAAATGCGCGTCAGCCAGCCAGATGCCATGCGGGATCATCGCGACGAGCAGCGTTGCGATTGCAACCCATGGCGCCGGCGAGGCCAGGAATCTGACGCGATCCGGATGGATCAGCGCGGCAAGGCCGATGGCGCCGATCATGGTCAGCACCCAGTATTTCGTCATCAGCGCGAGCGCCCCGGCGAGCCCGAGCAGGACGCCGGATTGCCAGCTCCGTTTCTCGAACGCGTTGAGATAGGCGAGCACGAGGAGCGGGAGCGTGACGAGTTGCAACAAATCCGGGTTGTACTTGAAACCCTTGAAGTTGAAGATCGGGTAGAGCGCGGTCATCACCAGGACGAGGAATGCGCGCCGGGCGTCGACCACACGCAGCGCGATCAGCCAGCAGATCACCATGCCGAGGCTGACGGTCACCATCGCGAGCGCATAGGTCGCCCAATCCATCGGCGGAAAGACCATGAACCAGAGGCCTGCGATCCAGCCCGACAGCGGCGGGTGCTTGCCGTAGCCGAGCAGGAATTTCTGACCCCAGGCATAGGCTTCGGCGACGTCCATGTGAACGTCCTGCGCGGCCTTCAGATTGATCAGAATGAAGGTCCACACCACCGCATGGAGGACGGCGAGCTGGATCACCAGCCACAGGCGGGTTTTGGGATCGGTGGCGCTGGCGACCAGCCGGGCTACGAGCCGCCTCGGGCTCAAACCGCGCTTCGCGTGCGTTCCGGCGGGCAGGATCGAAGTCGTCGACATGGGTCGTTGCCTAGCGCGTTTTGCGCTTTAGTGAAATCAGCTTGGCGTGAATGAGAACCGCTGAACGCGCCTTTGGCGCGGAAAAGTTATCGAGAACCACCAACCAGGAGTTCCGGGCGGTATTCGAAATGCATGGTGTCGTAGTGATACCATTTTCCGCCCCAGATGAATCCGTGGCGTTCGAAGATGTCGACGATCTCCCGCGGCATCCTGTTCTTGTAGGGAACGGACTTGCTTCGGCCCGCCCACAACCAATAGTCGGAGTATCGCAAGTTCAGATCGATTGCGGCGGCATAGCCATGCATGCTCATTCTTCCGGTGTCGGCGACGGGCCGGCACGACAGGACGCCCGCAATGGGAAAGGCGGCAGCCTTCAGCGCGGGATCGAGCTTTTCGATCTCCGCTGACACCTCTCTGAGCCGATCGGCGACGCCATTGATCCGCGTCACCCGGATCGTCTTTCCCCACGACCGGGGCAGCCAGACGACGGTGACGAGATTCCGCTGGACCTCGCCATTGTGGCAATCGCCATACATCTTCTTGAAGAACGCCTCGTTCCGGAACCTTCCGGGATCAGCGTTCAATGCAGGGGGCGCGGAAGCGCCGACAGGATAGGGCAAACGCAGCTGGTCGAGAATGGAGGCATTGCGTAGGCGCTGATCAAAAGACTTGTCGTCGACACCATCGTCCACGGGCATGGTCGTGCCATCACGCCAAAGAATGTGCTTGCCGTCGTGGCTCGACAGAGCTTCGGGATAGGCACGAACCAGCCGATCGAGCAGTTCGGTCCTGGTTTGGGCCTTCGCAGGCGCGGGTGCAAGCAGGAGAACGATGAGGACGCGGGCCGCCCGCGACGCGATCATCGGTGCTTGCCGGCCTGATCGAGCAGCGCGATGTTGGCCTCCTCGATCGAATTGAGCTTGGGATTCCATGTATTGGGCGAATACCACGGGAAGCGCTCGAAGCGGGCTTTCAGATCCGCCGACTCGAAATAGCGTCCCCGTCGCGCAAAGATCTCGTTGCGCGCAAGGCGTAGCTCGTCGTTCGAAAGCCCGCGCAGATCGGCGGGAGTGAGCAGGCGCCGGTCCGAATCGGGAAAGATGAAACCGTTTTGAGTCGGTCCGCCGGATTCGTAACGCTCGATCAAGGCAACGTTTGCCTTCTCGACGGCGTTCAGCTGAGGGTCCCAGGTGTGGGGCGCGTACCAGGGGAACATTGAAAACCTGGCCGTCAGATCTGGCGAGTTGAAGTAGCGCCCTCGCCGCGCAAAGATTTCGTTGCGCGCAAGGCGCAGATCATCCTTGCTCAACGTCCTCAGATCGCTTTCGTCAAGCAGGCGTGTATCCGAATCCGGAAAAAGGAAGTCCGATTGTGTCCTCGTCACGGAAGGCGCGGAAGACGGAAGGTTGGAAGGCGGCGGCACGACCGTCGCCGGCACATCGACCGTCGCGACCTGGGCTGCTGGGCCGCCGGAGAAGTAGAACGAGCCATCGATCGGGGAGGTGGAAACCCAGGGTTGCTGCGCGCTTCCGGTCGCACGCTTCACTGAGAGTCCCACCTGATTGAACGTCTGCAGCACATCGAGCCCGGGCCGCTGCATCGTTTCGACCAGCGCCCGCGTATAGGGGCTGTGGCCATCACTCCCGTCGAGCGCAACGTTTCCAGGCTGCGTCGCATAGGAGAGCAGCGTTCCCTCCGGTGCGCGGATTTGCGCCAGGCCGCCGTCCGACCCACGCAAGCCGCGACCGCCAAATGGATTGTTCCTGCAGGCATCGAGGATGACGATGTTCAGCTTGGTACCTGCTCCGTCCATCTGTCGAAGCACCAGCGCAACATCGACCATCTGGAAATCGACGTCTGTCTCGCGGGCTGGGTTCGCCGTAACCGGCACGAGATAGTTCGTTCCGCGAATCTGGATGCCGTGCCCGGCGTAATAGAACAAGGCGACGTCGGCACCGATCAATTGGCTGCCGAAGTGCTGGACCGCGTTGTCGAACCCCGCCTTGTCCAGCTCGACCTGGGCGGTGCCGCCGACCAGCGTGAAGCCGAGCCGTTGCAACGTATCGGCCACCAGCAGCGCGTCGTTCTTCGGATTTTCAAGCCGCGGCACGCTCTGGTAGGCGGAGTTGCCGATGACGAGGGCTACGCGCTTCTCCGCCGAGGCCGGGGAGGTAAAAGATGCGGCAAATACGAGAATGCAAAGAATTTTCCAACGCATGGCCCGCCTCCACCATTGAAAGCTGCAAAAATAGCAGAGGCGCCGCCTGAAATCGATGGGTTGAAGGTTTGGGAAGCCCTGAGCGATCCCCCGGCAGATCAAGGGAATGGTTGCCGCACGGGGATGTGAGTGGTATCCCGCGCCCCATGACGACCGCCCCCATTTCCAACATCCGCAATTTCTCCATCGTCGCCCATATCGACCATGGCAAATCGACCCTGGCCGACCGCCTGATCCAGATGACGGGCGGCCTGTCCGAGCGCGAAATGGCCGGCAAGGAGCAGGTGCTCGATTCCATGGATATCGAGCGCGAGCGCGGCATCACCATCAAGGCGCAGACCGTCCGGCTCTCGTACCGCGCCAAGGACGGCAAGGATTACATCTTCAACCTGATGGACACGCCCGGCCACGTCGACTTCGCCTACGAGGTCTCGCGGTCGCTGGCGGCCTGCGAGGGTTCCCTGCTCGTGGTCGACGCCAGCCAGGGCGTCGAGGCGCAGACGCTCGCCAACGTCTACCAGGCACTCGACAACAATCACGAGATCGTCCCGGTCCTGAACAAGGTCGACCTTCCGGCCGCCGAGCCGGAAAAGATCAAGCAGCAGATCGAGGACGTCATCGGCATCGATGCGTCGGATGCGGTGATGATCTCGGCCAAGACCGGCCTTGGCGTGCCCGATGTGCTGGAGGCCATCGTCACCCGCCTGCCGCCGCCGAAGGGCGACCGCGACGCGACCTTGAAGGCGCTGCTGGTCGACAGCTGGTATGACGTCTATCTCGGCGTCGTCGTGCTGATCCGTGTCGTCGACGGCATCATGAAGAAGGGCAGCCGCGTCCGCATGATGGGCACGGGCGCCGCCTACGACGTCGAGCGCGTCGGCTTCTTCACGCCGAAGATGCAGCAGGTCGACGAGCTCGGCCCCGGCGAGATCGGCTTCATCACCGCCGCGATCAAGGAAGTCGCCGACACCCGCGTCGGCGACACCATCACCGACGACAAGAAGCCGGTCGCTGAGATGCTGCCGGGCTTCAAGCCGGCGATCCCCGTGGTCTTCTGCGGCCTGTTCCCGGTCGATGCCGACGACTTCGAGACGCTGCGCGCCGCGATGGGTAAGCTGCGCCTGAACGACGCCAGCTTCTCCTTCGAGATGGAGACCTCTGCCGCACTGGGCTTCGGCTTCCGCTGCGGCTTCCTCGGCCTCTTGCACCTGGAGATCATCCAGGAGCGGCTGTCGCGCGAGTTCGATCTCAATTTGATCGCGACCGCGCCGAGCGTCATCTACAAGATGAAGCTGACCGACGGCGCCGAGATCGAGATCCACAACCCCGTCGACATGCCCGACGTGGTCAAGATATCGGAGATCGACGAGCCCTGGATCGAGGCCACGATCCTCACGCCGGACGAATATCTCGGCAGCGTGCTAAAACTCTGCCAGGACCGCCGCGGCTCGCAGAAAGAGCTCACCTATGTCGGCTCCCGCGCGATGGTGAAGTACGACCTGCCGCTCAACGAGGTCGTGTTCGACTTCTACGACCGCCTGAAATCGGTCTCCAAGGGCTACGCCTCGTTCGACTATCATCTCACCGACTACAAGCCGGCCGATCTCGTCAAGATGCAGATCCTGGTCAACGGCGAGCCGGTCGATGCGCTCTCGATGCTGGTGCACCGGACCCGTGCGGAGGGCCGCGGCCGCGCCATGGTCGAGAAGATGAAGGAGCTGATCCCGCAGCACATGTTCCAGATCCCGATCCAGGCGGCGATCGGCGGCAAGGTGATCGCGCGCGAGACCGTGCGCGCGCTGCGCAAGGACGTCACCGCAAAGTGCTACGGCGGCGACATCACGCGTAAGCGGAAACTTCTGGAGAAGCAGAAGGAAGGCAAGAAGAAGATGCGGCAGTTCGGCAAGGTCGACATCCCGCAGGAAGCTTTCATTGCCGCGCTGAAGGTCGACAGCTGAGGCGGATGAGACGGGGGCCGGCCTGGAGCCGGACAACAAAAACTCGAAAACAACCCCATGCAAAGTAGCCGGCGACGGCCGGCGCGACACCTTCCGATTTTACGAAATTCGATTGACACGTCGGGCAAATCACCGGCATGATGGCATCATCGCGACCCGTGGAATCGGCAGAGTCCTGCTGGGGGAAGACGATGCATCGCTCGATCAACGTGATCGCGGCTATAGGCCTTGCACTTGGTGGCGCCCTGGGAATGGCGGGGGCCATGGTCACGCAACAGAACGTGCAGGGGATTCTGTGGGCGATCGACGGCTCGGGACTCGTGATGGCCGCAGCACTGCTCGCCACAAAATACTTTCGGGCAGGGCATGACGTTGTCGCCGGCGGCTTTCTGGTTTTTGCCATCGGCGAGGGCATCATCATGCTTTCAGGCCCTGCGGCAGGTGTTGCGGGCAGCATCCCGGCGTTTGCCGCCGGCAGCGCTCTTTGGGGGACAGCGCTTCTCCTCATCAGCATTCCCGGGCTGTTCGCCATGCCAATCCGAATCCTTGGCATCGTGAGCGCGGCCCTGTTCATCGTCACCGCGGCGAGAATTTTCTGGGGTGAGCCGCTAGAGCCAACGTCCATACCGTTGCCGACCTACGCCTATCCCGTGCTGGTCGCGACCTTCGCCGGCTGGATCTGGACACTCTGGCGAGAAATCGACGGCAAATAGCGTAGCGCGTTAACAGCGACACGAAGTGGGTCGCCGAGCCCTGCTTTATTTCGTGGGCTGGTCGAACCCGAACCGAAATCGACGACACTATTCCTCTGCGTATCGTACGGCCACGCCCGTCCTGGCGTCGCCCCGAGGAAGGTCTGTCATGCGGAAGCGAAACTGGCGTTTGATCGCCGTCGGCGTGGTGCTGCTGGCTCTCGCCGCGCTGTTCTTTCTGTCCATGCGGGACATGACACCCTGGTCCAACAATCCTGTCGTCCTGATGCGCACGGTCGGCGAAGTCTCCGGTGCCGTCGGCGGCCTTAGCATCGTCATGATCATGTTCGGGTTGATCGGCCGCAAGGCGCCGGCCTGATAGCACTACTTTGGCAGATCGTTGATTTTGCCGTGCTTTATAGGATTCCCGAATCAATTTTTCAATGATTCATGGGTGGTCGGCTCTTGGAGGGCTGACCATGGCGGGATGGGAAGACGAACTTGAACGCTGGCTGATGCCGTTCTTGGACCGGCTGGGTCATAAGACTCGGCAGCGGATGTGTCCTCTGTATGTTGCGGGACTGATCGGTCCTGGCGATCGCAAGAGCGTTCAGCCGATGGCGGAGCGCCTTGCCACGGGCAACTACGACCAGCTGCACCATTTCATTGCGGACGGTGTCTGGGACACGACGCCGCTCGAGACAGAGCTGCTCAACCAGGCGGACCGACTTGTCGGCGGTAGGGATGCGGTGCTGGTTATTGATGACACCTCACTGCCGAAGAAGGGCGAACGCTCGGTTGGTGTTGCGGCTCAATA